>JANMPF010000585.1:0-4088 GCA_031369725.1 Rhodobiaceae bacterium
CTTGCTGGCGGTTCTTGCGCCAACCCTTGGCCCCCTCACTGGAGGCTGGATTACGCAAAATTATACATGGCACTGGCTTTTTCTCATCAACGTGGTGCCCGGCTTTGTTACTCTTGTTGTCGGCTTTCTCGGCTTGCCCAAAGGTGAAACAAGATTGCGGCTTTTCAAAACGCTGGATTGGTTTTCATTGATCTATGTCGCCGTTGGCCTTGCCGCACTTTTGATTGGCCTTAAGGAGGCGCCGGAAAATGGTTGGTGGACACCCAAGGTTATGGCGCTTTTCTTGACAGTCGCGGTTTGCGCTGTTCTCGCAATCAATCGTCCAACCTCGGCGATTTCATTTTCATTGTTGCGTGATCGCAACCTTGCCTATGGCTGCGTTCTCAGTTTCATTTTAGGTGCGGGACTTTTCGGTTCAGTCTACCTCATGCCGCTCTTTCTCGCATTCGTAGATGGCATGACACCCCTCGGCATTGGGCTCGTTATTCTTGTGACCGGCATTGCCCAGCTTGTCACATCACCCTTCATTGTCCAAATCGACCGCTTCATGGACGCCCGCTTTCTATCTGCGGTTGGCTTTTTGGCTTTTGCAATTGGCCTTTTCATGAGCGGCTTCCAAACCATCAACACTGGCTATAATGAAATGTTCTGGCCGCAAGTTGTCCGCGGCGCATTTGTTGCCCTGTGCATTCTGCCACCTATCCGCTTTGCCCTGGGCTATATCCCGCGTGAAAATGTTGCCGATGCCAGCGGACTGTTCAATCTTTCGCGCAATCTGGGTGGCGCCATAAGCATTGCCCTCATCGATACAATCGTGTTTTCGCGAGGCCCCGAGCATGCTGACGCGATTATGGATTTGTTGAAGTCAGATTCCGCCAAAGCGGCTGGCATTCTCGGTTTGACAACAGCAGATTTGCCAGCCCCCGAAGACCCCTCGGGTCTCATGGGCATCATGGACATTATCCAGCAGGCAAGCCTGACGCTTGCCATCAATGAAGCATGGCTGATGTTGAGCGGCATTACGGCCCTGGCTCTTGTGGTTTTGGCCGTCATGGGCCCGATTCGGGTGCCTGCTCTTGCTCCAGGCTCAGCCCACAACGCAACTTAGACGTCAAACCGCAACTTTCAATATGAGCTCAGCCATGGCACTGGCTTAAAAATATATTCATCAGAATAATGGTTAATATCTTGACGGTTCAGACCTCCAGGCACTTGCCGCCGACCCTCCAATCGAATTATCCATGAAACACTTGAGCTTGCCCCTAGAATCGGATGATGATTTGATTATCCACAGGGCGCAACAAGCTGTGGACACAACATATAGCGTTAGTATTTTGTTAACACACTAGCTATTGACGTAGCCAAGGGTGTGTAATAGTTTAGTAGTCAAGGACGTAGGGTTGGAAACCGGGCAAGTTGTTCCGCGTCTCCCGAGAGTAAAAAACCAAAAAAAGCGCCTGAAAATCCGAGAAACAGTGTTTCTGGGGCGGGGAAGTTTGTGACGTCAAACACGGGTTGAACAAGGCTCCGTGAGTGCAATTTTGTGCGCTCACGGCAACAAAAAATGAAAGAAATACGAGGGAACTCATGCAAGTCGAACGCAAATTCACCAAGGCCGGTCAAGACGCTTATGCGGAACTGGATTTCCGCCGCGCTACCAGCGAAATCAAGAACCCTGACGGTTCGATTGTTTTCCGCCTGGAAAACATCGAGGTTCCTGCAAGCTGGAGCCAGGTCGCAACCGATATCCTGGCACAGAAGTATTTCCGCAAGGCAGGTGTGCCAGCTGCGTTGAAGCGCGTTGAGGAAACCAGCATTCCCTCCTGGTTGTGGCGCTCGGTGGCGGATGATACTGCATTGCAAGTCTTGCCCGAGAAGCAGCGCGTCATTGGCGAAATGAGTTCCAAGCAGGTGTTCAACCGCCTGTCCGGTACCTGGACTTATTGGGGCTGGAAGGGTGGCTATTTCAACACCGAAGAAGACGCCCGCGCTTTCTACGATGAGCTTTGCTACATGCTGGCCACCCAGAAGTGCGCGCCAAATAGCCCACAATGGTTCAACACCGGCTTGCACTGGGCCTATGGCATTGATGGCCCCGGCCAAGGTCACTTCTATGTAGACCATGAAACCGGCAAGCTTACCAAATCAAAGTCCTCCTATGAGCACCCACAGCCTCACGCCTGTTTTATTCAAGGTGTAGCCGACGATCTCGTCAACGAAGGCGGCATCATGGATCTTTGGGTGCGTGAAGCGCGCCTGTTCAAATATGGTTCGGGCACAGGTTCCAACTTCTCATATCTTCGTGGCGAAAGTGAAAAGCTTTCCGGCGGCGGCAAGTCTTCCGGCCTGATGAGCTTCCTCAAGATTGGTGACCGTGCCGCGGGCGCTATCAAATCCGGCGGCACCACGCGTCGTGCTGCCAAAATGGTTGTTGTTGATGTGGATCACCCTGATGTTGAAGAATACATCGATTGGAAAGTGAAGGAAGAGCAGAAAGTGGCAGCTCTCGTCACTGGGTCCAGGATTGTGAAAAAGCATCTCGGCATCATCATGAAGGCCTGCGTGAATTGTGAAGGCCCCGGTGAAGATTGCTATGAAATCGAGAAGAACCCCGCCCTCCGGCGCGCGGTGAAAGACGCACGCCGCAACATGGTGCCTGATAACTATATCAAGCGCGTCATACAATTTGCGAGGCAGGGTTACACCGAACTTGAGTTCGATGCCTATGACACCGATTGGGATGGTGAGGCTTACCGCACGGTGTCGGGCCAGAACTCCAACAACTCGGTGCGTGTAACCGATGAGTTCCTCCGCGCAGTTGAAACCAACGGGACATGGAACCTCAACGCCCGCATGTCCAGCAAGGTGACCAAGACCCTGCAGGCCCGCGACCTGTGGGACAAGATTGGCCAAGCCGCATGGGCCTCTGCCGATCCCGGCATTCAATATCACACCACCATCAATGACTGGCACACCTGCCCCGCATCTGGCGAAATCCGCGCCTCCAACCCGTGCTCGGAATACATGTTCCTGGATGATACCGCCTGCAACTTGGCGTCACTCAACTTGCTGCAGTTCCGCAATTCGGCAACCGCCAAGTTCGACGTCGAATCCTATGAACATGCCGTTCGCCTGTGGACCATGGTTCTCGAAATCAGTGTACTCATGGCGCAGTTTCCGTCCAAGGAAATTGCCAGGCTCTCATATGACTACCGGACACTGGGTCTGGGCTTTGCCAACATCGGCGGACTGTTGATGACCGATGGCATTGCCTATGACAGCCATGAAGGCCGTGCCATTTGTGCTGCACTGTCTGCCATCATGACGGGCATTTCCTATGCAACTTCTGCCGAAATGGCAAAGGAGCTCGGCCCCTTCCCTGGCTTTGCCAAAAATCGCGATCACATGCTGCGTGTCATGCGCAACCACCGCCGTGCCGCCTATGGTGCAGCCGTCGGCTATGAAGAGGTGCGCATAGCTCCTGTTCCATTGAGCGAGTTGGATTGCCATGACGGCGATCTCGTTTCCCACGCTCGTAAAGCCTGGGACAAGGCTGTTGAACTCGGCCAGGCCCACGGCTACCGCAATGCGCAGGCAACCGTGGTGGCACCCACCGGTACCATCGGCCTGGTGATGGATTGCGACACCACCGGCATCGAGCCGGACTTCGCACTCGTGAAATTCAAGAAGCTGGCTGGTGGTGGTTATTTCAAGATCATCAACCAGGCTGTCCCGGAAGCACTCCGCACACTTGGCTACGAAGCAGCACAAATTGAAAAGATCATCAACTACGCAGTTGGACTTGGCACGCTGCGGGATGCCCCTGCACTCAACCATGTGCAACTTGTCGCCAAGGGTTTTGGCGAAGTTCAAATCAAGGCAGTGGAAGATGGTCTTGCCTCAGCCTTCGATATCAAGTTCGTATTCAACAAATGGACCCTAGGCGAGGACTTCTGCAAAACCGTCTTGAAAATCACCGACACGCAGCTGAATGACTATGGTTTTGACCTGCTCGCCCATCTCGGCTTCTCGAAGGCCGATGTCGACAAGGCCAACATCCATGTCTGCGGTGCCATGACGCTTGAAGG
>JANMPF010000600.1:0-2717 GCA_031369725.1 Rhodobiaceae bacterium
AAGGCACCAGGCTTTGGTCACCCCGTGCATCGTCCCGTCGACCCTCGCGCCGAGCGCATCTTGGAACTGGCAGACGCGCGTGCAGTGAGCGGCCCCCACGTCGCCTTGGCACGGCATTTCCGTGATGCTGTTGCCATCGCCTGGGGTAAACCCCTGGTGATGAATGTATCCATGCCGATTGCCGCCGTCATGCTTGATCTTGGCCTTCCCGCCGCCATTGTAAAAGCCGTGCCCCTGCTTGCCCGTACCGCCAGCATTCTCGCCCATCTCGTCGAAGAACAGAAAAATCCGGTGGGTTTCGTCATGGCAGGGGCTGCCGAGGAAGCAATCACCTACGTGGGCGAGGAGCAAAGCTGATGCTTGCGCCCGAAGTTGAGCAGCGTCCATGGACCGAGCAGTTTTCCCACGATGCCGTACATTACAAAATCCAGATCAGCTATCTCCTGGCCCATTCGGAATTCTACCGCACAAAATTCAAGGCAGCAGGCTTTGCTTCCGCCGAAGCAGCAGACAGTCTGCGCAGCGTTGCCCAATTGCCGTTCACCGAAAAGAATGAAATCCGCGCAAGCTGCACGGCCGAAAAACCCATCGGCACGCATCTCTGTGTCGGGCGCGCCGACATCGTCCGCATCTACTCCACCAGCGGCACCACCGGAACGCCAAGCTACATTCCCTTGACGGCAAGCGATCTCGACCGTTGGACCACCGCATCTGCCCGCAGCTATTCAGCCTCGGGTGTGTCAGCCGGCGAACGCATTGTCTCCACCTACAATGCCGGCCCCTTCGTGGCAGGAGCAGCCCTTGGCGCATTTGACAAGCTTGGGCTTTGCCACATTCCCGTTGGCACCGGCAATACCGAGCGCTTGATGACTGCCATCAAACTCATGAAGCCGGAAGCCGCAGTGCTAACCCCTTCTTATGCAGCCTATCTTGTGGAGTGGGCAGCCGACCGCAATTTCGATCTCAAGAATTCAAGTGTGAAGCGTGTGCTGGTGGCAGGCGAGCCTGGCGGCGGCGAACCCGCCTTCCGCGCCAAGCTGGAAGAAGGCTGGGGAGCCCGCGTCACCGAAGCCATGGGCATTGGTGACATCGGTGTTTCCCTGTGGGGCGAATGCGAACACCAGCAGGGCATGCATCTGGGTGCGCGGGGCTTTGTGCATGCCGAATTGATTGATGCAGATACAGGTGCAGCCATTCCCATGGACGATGGTGCAAGGGGCGAACTTGTGCTCACCCATTTGCAGCATCGCGCCGCTCCTCTCCTGCGCTTTCGCACGAGGGATCATGTGGAAGTGTGGACCAGTCCCTGCAAATGCGGCCGAACCGCTCCGCGCATTCGCTGCATTGGCCGCACCGACGACATGTTGATCGTGCGTGGCGTGAATGTTTTTCCGTCCGCCATCCGTGAAGTTGTGAGCCAATTCCAGCCCCAGGTGAGCGGCCATATCCTGGTTCGGCCGCCAACCTTTGGTGTGAAACAGGAGCCGCCGCTCCCCATTGATATTGAACTGGGAAAAGACCAGATTGTGGCCGCGGATCTGGCCGAAAATATAAGGGACCGGCTCCGCAATGTGTTGGTTTTTGCTGCTGGTATCAAACTTGTGCCTTTCGGAACTTTACAGCGCAGTCAATACAAGTCGAAACTGGTTCAGTATTGAATTCTGAAGGTGAGGTCATGCAAAAATTACAGTCGCAAGGTGTGCACCACATCACGTTGAACGGGGCCACCCGCCAGACCTCCATCGATTTCTGGGAGGGCGTGCTGGGCATGCCGTTTATTTTCGAGCAACCCAACCTTGACAAGCCCTCCGAAAGCCACCTTTATTTCGATCCTGGCGACGGGCGGCTGATTACCGTTTTCACCGATGAGGGCCGCAAAGCCGATCCGCGCCGCACTCCCAATGAACCGGGCTGTGTTCACCACATCGCCTTCTCCGTCTCGCGCGTGACGTTTCTGCAAGCCGTAAACCGCCTTGATGACCGGGGCATCAAACACAGCGGTGTGAAAGATCGCGGCTTCATGGATTCCATTTATTTCACTGATCCATTAGGGCTTCTGATTGAGCTTGCATCCTACCGCTTCGAGCCGCCCCATGGCTTTACCCATGCGGACGTCCTGTTCGAGGCCCATAATATCCGCGTGGCCCGCGGCGATTATAACATCGCCGAGGTTCACCTCGCTGATGCAATCGAGGCATTGGTGGCGCGCAGGAGTGCCACGTTGTCTGAGGACCGCTCACCCAAAAATCCGTATTGAAAAGTCTGGGAGGACAAAATGGCTGCACTAAAATTACATGTGTTGAAACCGAGTGTGAACAATATGGCGGCGCGGGTTTTCGTGCGCGCGGCAAAACTGGATTTCACCGAGGATGATGTCTACGGCAAAACCCGCACCAAGGAATTTCTTGCCATGAACCCGGCCCATATGACACCGATGATTGAAGCCAAGGGCCTGCCCAAGGGTGTGATGTGGGAAAGCTGCGCCATCATGCAGTATCTCAGCAACAAACACGAGATCACCAAGTTCTATCCCAAGGCCGCAGCCAAGCGCGGCATGATCGACAGTGCCATGTTCTATCTCATTGGAACACTTTATCCGTTGGTGGCGCAGCTTTCCCACATCACACCCTTGGGCAGGCCCTTGGCTTCAATCATCGGCGTCATATGGGCCGGGTTCATGGCAAGAAATTCCTTGGTGCGGGTTTTGCCGTAGACAT
>JANMPF010000604.1:0-3623 GCA_031369725.1 Rhodobiaceae bacterium
AATTGCCGCATGTGCCTTGTTGAAGTGAAAGGCACGCCCAAGCCGCAAGCCTCCTGCGCCATGTCCGTGAACGATCTGCGCCCCGGTCCTAACGGCGAACCACCGGAAGTTTTTACCCGCACCCCACAGGTCAAAAAAGCCCGCGAAGGTGTGATGGAATTCCTCCTCATCAACCACCCGCTGGATTGCCCGATTTGCGATCAGGGTGGCGAATGCGATTTGCAAGACCAGGCCATGGCCTATGGCAAATCTTCCAATCGCTATGTCGAGAACAAGCGCTCGATTGAAGAAAAGTATTTGGGACCCCTGGTGAAAACCGAAATGACCCGCTGCATCCAATGCACGCGGTGTGTGCGGTTTACGACTGAAGTTGGCGGCGTTCAGGAAATGGGCTTGGCCGGCCGTGGCGAGAGTGTTGAGATCACCACCTATCTCAATCAAGCCATCACCTCCGAACTGCAAGGCAACATCATCGACCTTTGCCCCGTCGGGGCGTTGACGTCAGCCCCTTATGAATTCAAGGCCCGCCCCTGGGAACTGCGCAAGACAGATACCATTGACGCCATGGATGCCGTGGGTTCCAATATCCGCGTCGATGCACGGGGCGCTGAAGTGATGCGCATTCTGCCGCGCACCCATGAGGATGTGAATGAGGAATGGATTTCCGACAAAACCCGATTCGTGTGGGATGGCCTGAAATCGCAGCGCCTGGACAAGCCCTATATCCGCGAATTTGGCAAACTTCGTGCAGCCACATGGGCCGAAGCCTTCGCCCGCGTTGCCCAACGCGTAAAGGCGGGCAAGCCTGAACGCATGGGGGTGATCCTGGGCGATCTCGTTGGTGCAGAAGAAGCCTTCTCGTGGAAGTCACTCGCCCAATCGCTCGGCATCAAGAACATCGATTGCCGCCAGGATGGATCTCCGCTCGGCGAGCAGGGTGGTCGTGCTGGCTATATCTTCAATTCCAGCATCGCAGGAATCGAGGAAGCCGACGCCATCATGCTCATCGGCACCAATCCGCGCCTCGAAGCCCCCGTGCTGAATGCCCGCATCAGAAAGCGCATTCAACGCGGTGGCTGCATCATTGGTGTGATTGGCGAACCGGCCGACCTTACCTACAAATACACCTACATGGGTGCAGGCGCTGAAAGCCTTGCTCAATTGGCCGAACACCCAACCGCAAAAGCCCAGAAGCCCATGTTTATCATTGGCCAGGGCGCATTGGCACGCCCCGATGGCGCTGCAATCCTGGCGCTCGCTGCCAAAGCCGCTGCGGCTATCGGCGTGGTTAAGGAAGACTGGAATGGCTTTAACATTCTTCATACTGCTGCAGGTCGTGTAGGGGCGCTCGACGTGTGCGCATTGCCTTCCGACAACGGCCTGGGCACTGCAGGAATTCTTGCGGCCGCCAAAAACAAATCGCTCGATGTGTTGTTCCTCGCGGGCGCCGATGAAGTCGACACTGAAGGTTGGGGCGAAACTTTTGTGGTATATGTAGGCACCCATGGCGATGCGGGCGCGCATCGCGCTGATGTTATTTTGCCAGCCGCCGCCTATACCGAGAAATCAGTTACCTACGTCAATACCGAAGGCCGGGCCCAACAAACCACCCGTGCGACTTTCCCGCCCGGTGATGCCAAGGAAGACTGGGCCATCCTGCGCGCCCTATCCGAAGCACTGGGTGTTACCCAAAGCTGGAACAACATGGATGAATTGCGTCGCGCCATGTATAGGGTGGCCCCCCACCTCGCAGTCCTTGACCAGGTCTTCCCGGCCGATGCCGCAATGTTATCCGATCTCGGCAAGGGTGAAGGCAAGACCACCAACGAGCCCTTCGTTTCACCCGTGCGCGATTTCTATATGACCAACCCAATCGCCCGCGCCTCACGCACTATGGCGGAATGTTCAGCGCTCAAGAGCGGTACCAGATTGCAGGCGGCCGAATGATGAAAACGATCTTTGTCTTGGCAGATCATAATTTGAAAGCGGCGGAGTAAGCCATGCATGAGATGATGCTCCTCGTGGGTTTGATAATTCTGCAAAGTGTAGCCTTGCTTGTGGCCTTGCTGATTGTTGTGTCATTTTTGATCTATGCTGATCGCAAGGTCTGGGCGGCTGTACAGTTGCGCCGCGGCCCCAACGTGGTTGGACCTTGGGGTGTTTTGCAATCCTTCGCCGATTTGTTGAAATTCGTGTTCAAGGAAGTGATCATTCCCGATGGCGCAAACAAAGGCGTATTTGTTCTTGCCCCCATCGTTACCGCCGCCCTGTCACTCGGCGCATGGGCTGTGGTGCCAGTGGCGGATGGCTGGGAAGTGGCCAACATCAACGTGGGCATTCTTTATCTCTTCGCGCTCTCGTCGCTTGGCGTTTACGGCATCATCATGGGTGGCTGGGCGTCGAACTCGAAATACCCTTTCCTTTCGGCACTGCGGTCTGCTGCGCAAATGGTGTCCTACGAGGTATCCATCGGCTTTGTGATCATTACGGTTCTCCTGTGTGCCGGATCGTTGAATCTCACCGACATCGTCAACACCCAGAAAACCGGTCTTGGCACCATGCTTGGCCTGCCTAATTCATTCCTCGACTGGTATTTCATTCCACTGTTCCCGATGTTTATCGTCTTCTTTATCTCGGCTTTGGCCGAAACCAATCGCCCTCCCTTTGATCTCGTTGAAGCGGAATCCGAGCTTGTGGCGGGCTTCATGGTGGAATATTCTTCCACCCCGTACCTGCTTTTCATGCTGGGTGAATATGTGGCCATCACCCTGATGTGCGCCATGACCACGATCCTCTTCCTCGGAGGCTGGTTGCCGATCATCAACATTGCACCCTTGAGCTGGATCCCTGGCGTCGTGTGGTTCATGTTGAAGTTGTGCTTTGTGTTCTTCATGTTCGCCATGGTGAAAGCCATTGTGCCGCGCTACCGCTATGACCAACTCATGCGGCTTGGCTGGAAGGTGTTCTTGCCGCTGTCATTGGCCTGGGTTGTGATCACGGCTGGCGCGCTCGTGGCCTTCGGGTGGTTGCCATGATCTTCAGCGCGTTCATTTTCCTTGTGATCGGGTTCATCGAATTGATGCTCGTGCAAACCATGATATACCCCATATTGCGCGCCCGCTATGAAGCAGCCAAAGTGACGGCAAGCCAAGGCATGAACCCTTCGCGCATGATGAATTTCGTGAAACTCCAAAGCCTCGTGCTGATGCCGGTTGTTGGGTATTACCTGGGCAATTACTTCCAGAAAATGGCTGGGTGAAGAACATGAAACTTGAACAAGCCGCCCGCTCGCTCTTCCTGAAGGAGTTTGCTTCAGCCACCTGGCTGGCGCTGAAATATTTTGTGGCCCCAAAAGCGACCCTGAATTACCCCCATGAAAAGGGGCCGCTCAGTCCACGCTTCCGCGGCGAACACGCGCTTCGCCGCTATCCCAACGGCGAAGAACGCTGCATTGCCTGCAAACTCTGCGAGGCCATTTGCCCGGCCCAGGCAATCACCATTGAAGCCGGCCCCCGCCGCAATGACGGCACCCGCCGCACCACACGCTACGACATCGACATGGTAAAATGCATTTATTGCGGTTTCTGCCAGGAAGCATGCCCGGTGGATGCCATCGTTGAAGG
>JANMPF010000015.1:0-4377 GCA_031369725.1 Rhodobiaceae bacterium
TGAGGCAAGGCGATCATCATGGGTAAGGCCAATGTGACGTTTGTGGCCCCGGGATTTGAAATTTCCTCCAGCGGTCTTGTTATTGAGGGAATTATGGCTTTTTCCCGATCAAAGTCTGAACGGCAGATTAACAACACTCTCAGTTCAGGTTCAGGAGAAACGTTTCATACTCTCACCCAAATCGCATTGCCATGTGAGGAGTAAAACGATGAAGAAAATAGTTTTGGGCTTGCTTGCTGCGACAGCTCTGATTGCAAGTGTCGCGACTGCGGCAGAGGCAAAAGTGCGGGTCAATGTCTACCTCGGCGTTCCATACTACGACTATCAGGTGGGTCCCGATTATTTGTATGATGAAAGTCATGGCTGGTATCGGCCTGACTACCAGCCCGCCTATCATGTGGGCAACGGCCGTCCTCAACTCGTCTGTCTTGTCACTTTTTTCCGGCGTGACCAGGTCAGTGCAGGTGCTGACGCCAATGTGCAGCGGGCGCGGCTTTTACCCCGCCGCATCGCCCAGCGTTACGATGGGCCAAATGATCGCAATCGGATATTCGTTTACGGCAGCAATCGGAAAACCCGCGAGACTTGCCGTTATCTGGCTGGTCTCAACAATGACCCTCAGGACAATAACCAGAATCCTGGTGGGAACGATGAGTTGGTCTGCCTTGTAACATTTTTCCAGCGAGATCAGGTTAACGGAGGTGCGGATGCCGATGTCGAACGGGCACAGGCACTCCCGCGTAGCATTGCCGAACGATACGACGGACCAGATGATCGCAACCGCATATTCGTCTACGGAAGCAATCAGAAAACCCGTGAGACGTGTAATTATCTGGATCGCATTAACAACTAAGAAGTTTCGTTGCTTGATAAAAAAGCAAGCTTCAAATTGAGCTTCATTGTTTTGGTATTTGAGGCCAGCCATTGAAGTATTAAGCAACTTGATATGTGACGGAGAAAGCTCGACTAATTCACAGAGCGCCTGAAACAGTTTGAGGTTTCGGCCACCGCCCAAATCGGGGCCGGTTACGGTTCTCTGGACCAGTGACGCAAACAGCGAATGAAGAAGAAGAGGGGCTGCAATGTAGTCAGGTTCGACATTGGCCCCTTTTCATGCAGTGGTCACATCAGGACTAGCTCGGTCCATGCGGCAACCAGTAACGCTACAACTGGCGCATGAAACCAGCGCCCCCTTCTGTTGATCGCGTCGCGCGTATCAGGATCACACTTGATGATATCAAACCTGTGATCGGCGGTGTGTCGTTCCCCTGACAACAAGCATGCTGGCTCTGCATGAGGTTATCGAAGCTGTCATGACGACACCCCTGAAAGTTCCATGCCATAGCCGAAGGCTTGCTTGAGCATTCCATCTTCGCCCAATCGCAAGTCATTGGCATCTTCGGACCAGATCGGGTAATGTTTGGTTCGAATCTACCAGTTGACCTGTTGTTCTCCGGTACTCAGAGATTAGTCAGGGCTTTTGATACGTGCCTCCAAGGGCTCGCATTTGCAGATTGCCGGAAAATCCGGCATCTCAACGCGGAATGGACCTATGGAATCAACCCTCTTGGCAGTAGGGACGCACTTTCCGATAAAAGTCGTGCGTTTTAAACAGGAAGTTAGAACAACTCATTGAACGGATGTCCTCAATTGACCTACCAGCGCTTTGCCACCCGCCTAAACTCGTTCTCATCTCGCTCGCATGTCGAGTGGCCCGACTTGATCGGCAAGCCCACTGTGCCTCAGATGGCCCAGCGTGCGGCGAGGGTCAGTGGCCTCACTGACCTTGACCTCAACTATCCCGACCACGTGTCTGGAAATCCGGCAGAATTAGGACGAAAACTCAAGGACCTGGGACTCGCTGTCAATGGCTTCGCCATGCGCTACTACACAAATCCCGCCTTCAAGCTCGGCGCGTTTACACATCCAGATGCTGGTGTCAGGCGCGAGGCCATTGATCTTACAAAAAAAGGAATCGATGCACTACGGAATGCAGGTTCAAATTTAATGACCCTTTGGCTCGGTCAGGACGGGTTCGATTATACATTTCAGGCAGATTATGACAGGCTTTGGCAGCACGAAATCGACGGAATTCGGGAAGTTTGTGAGCATGACCCTGACTGCCTGATCAGTATCGAATACAAGCCGAATGAACCTAGATCCTATAGCATGATGCCAGATTGTGCCACCACATTGCTCGCAATCAAGGAAATCAACGCCGCAAATCTAGGCGTGACTCTGGATTTCGCGCATGTGCTTTATGCTGACGAGCAGCCGGCGTTCGCGGCAGCATTGATCGCCCGACACAGCCGTCTATTGGGCGTCCATCTGAACGATGGCTATGCAAAGCGCGACGATGGCTTGATGGTGGGCGCGGTCCACACGCTTCAGACCATCGAACTGCTGCGGCAAGTCAGACGCGATGGATATGGCGGGGCAATTTATTTCGACACATTTCCAGACCTTACCGGCCTCGATCCGGTACAAGAATGTGAGGTCAATATCAAAACTGTCAAGCGGATGCTGAAGGTCGTTGATCGCCTTGAGCAGGACAATCGGCTCACCGGCGCCATTGACCGCCAGGATGCGGTCTCTTCGCAAGCAATTCTCCAAGAGTTGATGCTCGGGGCGGATGACTGATCACTCCAAACGAAAGGATAAGCTAGCATGAACGCGTCCAAGGCTGCTGTGGTTGTTCTTGGCAGCCTGCACTACGATATCATAGTTCATGGACCGGCCAGGCCACGTAAGGGCGAAACCGTGACCGGTGACGATTGGCAGCCTAAGTGCGGCGGCAAAGGAGGCAACCAAGCCGTCGCAGCGGCAAAAACAGGGATGCCGGCTGCAATGATCGGTGCGGTGGGGGACGACGAATTTGGCAGATTTCTCGTTGAAAACCTCGCTGCCATTGATGTCGACCATCGTTTTGTCCGCGTGGCCGCCGGCGAAAGAACTGGTATGAGCGTCGCGATATTCGACAATGAAGGCGACTATGGCGCGGTTATTGTTTCGGGAAGTAATCTAGCGCTCGGCTTGAAGGATATTGAAAATGCCAAAGAACTATTTTCTCCAGGTGGCGTTCTTATATTGCAAAATGAGGTTCCTGAGGTGGCAAACGTTGCCGCCGCACGCGCCATGAAGGCCTTGGGCGGTCAGGTTCTCTTGAATGCGGCGCCAGCTCGTATTCCTTCTCGTGAGCTTGCATCACTCGTCGACGTCATTGTGGTTAACGCTATCGAGGCTGAGTTGCTTGCTGACGCTCCGGTAATCGAAAACTTGAAGGGGGCCCTTGAAGCCGCACGAACCCTCGCGGCCACTTACCCGACCGCGGTGGTAACCGCAGGTGGCAATGGAGTTGCGTGTGTCTCTCGTGACGGCGAGTTCGCAATCGAGGCGATCAAGGTAAGGCTTGTAAGCACACATGGAGCTGGTGACGAGTTCACCGGGGTTTTGGCCGCGGAACTTGCAAGTGGAAAACAGATCGAAGCTGCCCTTCACACCGCCAATCGAGCCGCAGCGATTCTAGTATCCACCTGATGCCCATATCGACTATTGGCCACGCAAGTAATCCGTTGATCCTCGCGCTGCCGATGCAGACTGACCAGCTCTCCATGTTCTAGCGCTTTGCGTCGGGCGTGGATTTCTCGGAAAATGGCGAGGCACTTGATGCCATCCGCGAGGTGGTTCCCGCTTCGCACTACCTAGGCTGTGCCCATACCCACAGCAGTTCACGCGTAGCCCAATCAATTGCAGATGCTGGTGCCGTTGTTGTCACCGGGGCAGGCAATGCCAAAACCGAACTCGTCAAACACATTCGCCACCACGATCCCCGCTTGATGGACCTGCAACTCGTGGCATATGCTCGAAAATATTTCGACGCCGCAGATCGCATGCAGCCTCAGCTGTCACCAGCTACAACGGCTGGATAACCAGATAAAAATTTCCTCCCGTGGTGACCAAATCACTTAAGTCCAAGACATTCGCGACCAGACGATAAGTGCCAAAGGGCGGGCTAGGGTTGAATAAAATCATCAAGAGTCAACGGCTTGCAAGTTTCACGAAAGGATAAATGTCTAGAGTCTGGGAGATTGAAAGAGAGGGATTTATCATGGTCTCGGCAATCGGCAACCAGTGCCGCACACTTCCACCGCTGTCTCCATCAAAAGCTGCCAAAATTCAGCCGGACAATGAGGACAATTTAACCTTGGGCAAAAGCGCGGAAAGCATTGGCCAAAAAACCAAAACAGCCATTGATGCCTCCGATGCACCAGATTTATCCCACAATATTCGGGGCAAAATCGCTTCGATGATGGCAAGACACCTTGAATTTGCGGAATTGCTAAGGCCCGCCCCCGAGGGTGAAAGCAAAGCCGCCGC
>JANMPF010000062.1:0-12530 GCA_031369725.1 Rhodobiaceae bacterium
TCTGCCCGGTGCTTCGAGGCTCACGGTCGATGACCGTGAGCACCTCAGCATGAGGGAAATCAACATGTTTCCTCACCCTGAGGTGCCCACGCAGTGGGCCTCGAAGGGCCTGATGCAATGTAACTCGAATTATGCAACGGCCCCTCAAGGGGAGAGGGATAAAGCATTTTCCTTCTCCCCTTGAGGGAGAAGAGCCTGCCCCGTACTTGATACGGGGTCCGGCGCACGCCGGAATCTCGTTCAGAATAGTAGCTGCAGTCAGATTCCAGCTTCTCGCCGGAAGGACGAATAAAAGGAGTGCCGGAATGGCGGATTGGCGCTGATGACTATGACACACATTTCTGTCTATTCTCGATCCCCATAATGGGAGCTGAACATGGTTGAGTTGAATTGGTTGAGTGCGGCAAAGCTGTCTAAAGGCTATGCCCGGAAAAAATTTTCACCTGTTGATGTGACGCGGGCGTGTCTTGCCCAGATCGCCAAACACGATGGCACGATCAATGCAATGTGCCATGTAGAAGAAAAGCAGGCCATCGAACAAGCCACCGCCAGCGAGGTCCGCTGGAACAAGGGCAAACAATTGAGCCCGCTTGACGGTGTTCCAGCCCTCATCAAGGACCTGCTGCTCACCCGGGGCTGGCCCACGTTACGCGGTTCCAAAACCATCGATGCCAATCAGCCGTGGGGCGAGGATGCACCATCCGTGGCACGTCTGCGCGAGGCTGGCTGCGTATTTTTGGGCGCCACCACAACACCCGAATTCGGCTGGAAAGGTGTGACCGATTCAATCCTCACCGGCATCACGCGCAATCCGTGGGATGTGGGCAAGACACCGGGCGGTTCATCCGGTGGGTCGGCTGCCGGAGTGGCGGCAGGCTACGCAGCCCTGTCGCTTGGCACCGATGGTGGCGGCAGCATTCGCATACCCGCAGGTTTCAGCGGCATCTATGGCTTGAAGCCATCTTTCGGGCGGGTTCCGGCATTCCCGTTATCGCCCTTCGGCAGCGTCGCCCATGTGGGGCCGATGACGCGCAGCGTTGAAGACGCAAGCCTGATGATGAATGAAATCGCCAGGCCGGACGCACGCGATTGGACATCGCTGCCCTATGAACCCCGCGACTACCTGAAGAAACTGGGCAAGGGTGTGAAGGGCCTGAAAGTAGCCTTCAGCCCGACGCTGGGTTACGTCGATGTTGATCCCGAAATTGCCAGGCTGGTGAAAAAAGCCGTGAAGGTCTTGCAAGGTTTGGGTGCCCATGTGGATGAGGTGGACCCAGGCTTTGCCGACCCCGGCCCATGCTTTCGCGTACTCTGGTGGTCCGGCGTGCGTGCACTGGTGGGCAAGCTGAGCGAAGAAAAGCGCGCACTGCTGGACCCTGGCCTTGCCGATGTGTACCAGCAATCCCTGGTCATTACGCCAGAAGAATATTTCGACGCGGTTCGCGACCGTGGGATCTTGGGTTCGCACATGCGCCAGTTCATGCAGAAGTATGACGTGCTGGTAACCCCAACCTTGCCCATCCCCGCCTTCGACGCCGGAAAATTGTCACCCGTTGATGATGGCTTGGGCAAATGGGTGAACTGGACGCCGTTTTCCTACCCCTTCAATCTCACCCAACAACCCGCCGCAAGTGTGCCATGCGGCTTTACCAAAGCAGGACTGCCGGCAGGACTGCATATTGTGGGCAGGATGTTTGACGACCGCACGGTGCTAAGGGTGTCACAGGCTTATGAGGGAGCAACGGAGTGGACGCAGATGCGGCCGGGCGTCACCTCCGCCACCGCGTAAGGTGGGCAATCCATCAATATACAAGCTCTCGCCACCATCGGTCTTGCCAAGCATTCCGATTTGCGCCAGTCTCGGTTTTGTTAGGCTGGTCATCCAGCGGATGTGGGGTCAATGCCCTCATCGGCTGGCTCACAAACGGCCAGTCACATTACTCTTTTACAAAATCAACGGGATATCCATCACATGGATGTCAATTGAAAATTCAGGGAGCAAGCACGATGATGATTTCCAGTATTGGCCGCTTTGGTATTGCAGCGCTGTTCGGGCTCATTGGTTTGAGCGGCGGGTTTGGCACGGCGAACGCCGATGACGTCCCGAAAGCTAAGCTTGACGCGATGCGACAGGCGCTTGCCAAGTATGAAGATCCCTATGTTGCCGTCCGCGACCTCTATTTGTCGACGGTGGGTTGCGTGTACTTCGATGGTTCGAAGATTGAGGGGCACATGGACTATCCGAAAGGGGCCATGGGCGTTCACTTCGTCAATCTTACAGTGCAAGGGCCGCCTGATCCGATGAAGCCCAATGTACTGGTCTATGAACCTGATCACGGAAAACTCCACCTCGTTGGGGCTGAATGGCTGGTGCCACTGGCTGCCGCAAAGGGGCGGCCGAACCTTCTCGGCCAACCCTTCCAGGGACCGATGGAAGGCCACGAGCCACTCATACCCAAGGGCTTCCATCATTATGATCTGCATGCTTGGCTGTTCAAGGATAACCCGTTGGGAATGTTCAGTCCCACAAATCCCAATGTAACCTGCGACAGCGCGGAATTCCCCTTATTGGAAAAGCCAACCATGATGGTGCCGGAGCCCTGACACGCAAGTTAATTGATAAATGAAACAGGAAAGCAAGATGTTTATGAAGGAACAAGATCAAGCATTTCTGCGAGCCGCGATCGAAGTGTCACGAAAATCTCGGGAGAACGGCAATCATCCATTCGGATGCTTGTTGGTCAATGAATCTGGCCAGATTGTATTGGAAACTCAGAATAATTACACAATTGATAAGGGGCCTGGCCACGCCGAAACCAATTTAGCGCGAATGGCTGCAGTCCAATTTGAAGAAGATTATCTGCGTCGGTGCACCCTCTACACTTCTGTCGAGCCCTGTTGCATGTGCGCGGGTACAGCCTATTGGGCCGGACTCGGGGCTATTGTCTTCGGGATGACGGAGGCTCGACTCGGAGAGCTAACTGGAAGTCATCCTGAAAATTTGACGATGGATCTGTCTTGCCGCACCGTGTTTAGTGCGGGTCGCCGGCCGGTTGAAGTCCGAGGTCCGTTTTCTGAACTCGAAACAGAAATTTTAAAAGTTCACGAGGGCTTCTGGAACTGACCTGATGAACGCAGAAATGGCATTTCGAAATGCAACCCGCAGCTTGGGAAACTCCATGAATTCAAGAGTTTCTGAGGGCTGCTGTTCTTGGCTGGGGGACTAGGATTCGAACCTAGACAATCAGAGTCAGAGTCTGAGGGCCTACCGTTAGCCGATCCCCCAATTGCCGGGAATGGCAGGCTGTTTAGCGGCGGGGTGGGATTTGTGCAAGGGCGCTGTAAGGCAATTATGTCCTGAACTGCTTGATCAGGCTCGCAAGGCTTGGCTGTGGAGCACCTGCGGGCTGGTTTGGAATGGGTTGGCCCGCGAGCGGGGTAACCCGGATGGAGGAGGCGGGCGACGGCTGGCCGAACGCCGAAGGTGCCGGTTGGATGCCGGGGCGTTGCTGTATCGGCGGCGGTGCCGAAACGTCACGGCGGATGGTTGATGGCTGCGGTGCCGGGAGAACCGGTGCGGGAGGCGTTTCAGCGTTATAGTTGGCACTGTCCGGGTTGAATGTCTGGGCTCGCCAACGGTTGACGACTTCGTGCAGGAACGTGTCGTCGGGCATGTCTCTGGCCCAGTTTTTGGTGAACGAAGCCGTGTTGCTCTTGGGCGAGGCGTCAGCCGGCAACATGTCAAACTTGATGCGGGTGGGCAATGCCACACCTTCACCAAATACGATGGCTTCGCCGGTGCCCATGGTGGACATGAACTCAAGCAGGCTTGCGGCTGCATCCGAAATGCCGGCCCGCAAGATGTCCTGGTCGCGCTCATTGGTGAGGCGCATGGAGAAAATCGTGTTGCACTGGGACAAAATCGTGGGGTCAAGTTCAGCCGGGCGCTGGGTTACCATGCACAGCGACACGCCGTATTTGCGCCCCTCCTTGGCGATTTTGGAAATGGCACGCTTGGTGGGTTCAAAGCCCAGTGTCTTGTCGATCGGCACATAGCGATGCGCTTCTTCGCACACGAAGGTAATGGGAATGCGGCCCGCACTCCACACCCCAAAGTCGAAGGCCAAACGTGCCAGCACGGATACGACAACATTGATGATTTCAGAGGGAAGGCCACCCAATTCCAAAATCGCAATCGGCTTGCCATTGACGGGCACGCGAAACAGGCGCGCCAGCACGGCCACCATGTTATCCTGCACCGTCAGGCTGCCAAACATGAAGCCATAGCGCGGGTCGCGGGTGATGGTTTCAATCCGGGACTTCAAGCGCTTGTAGGGGGCCAATTCGCCGCGCAGTTCAAGCTTGCCGATATATTCTTCCAGAATGTTGATGAGGTCGGACGTGCGGTAGGGCAAGGGTGTGTCAACACCGATGTTTGCCCCTTCAAGCACAGTGCTGGCGCGCGCCACACCCGCTTTGTCGCGCCGCTGATTGCTCATATAGCGGCCTTTGGCCAAGGGAATGATTTCGCGCAGGATTTCGGTGTCACTTTCACGGTTGACCTGTTGGCCGATCAGGATTTCAACCGATTCATCAAAGTTCAAAAGCCAGAACGGCAGCACCATGTTGTCTGGCGTAATGACTTCCGACATGCCCTGGAAGGATTGCGAATATTCGCGGTGCACGTCGAGCAGCAGAATATGTGCCTGTGGATTCTTTTCCAGGATGCGGCGCAGGATGAGTGCCACGGTGCACGACTTGCCCGTACCCGTGGTTCCCAGAACGGCAAAATGCTTGCCCAGCATTTCATCGATTTTGATCATGGCTGGAATGCTGGGATCCTGCTGGATGTGGCCCACGCGAATGGACGTGTCGGCATCACAGGCATAGGCCTTGGCAAGCTCGGTGCGGTTGGCGCGGTAGACCGTATCGCCAAGTGAAGGGTAAGACGAAATGCCCCGCCGGAAGGTTTTCGGCTTGCCGCTTTCATCCTTTGGCAGTTCACCAATGAATTCAACTTCGACAATGCGCAAGTCCTGCTCGCCCTTGTTGTGGGATGGCATGGGTGAACTCAGGGCCGAAACCAGGGCCAGCGAAATGGATGTGGCGCAATCAACCTTGAGCAGCGTCCCGATTTCAGGACTTCTCTCGCTGTCAACCTCGCCGGACCGGTCTTCGGCATCCAGCAGGATAATGGCGTGTGCACCGGTTACCGCCACAATGCGGCCAACCCGGGTGACAGAATCCGGGGCTATTGCGATTTTACCTTGGGGCGCTGTGCTGGCACGGTTCATGACTTCAAATTGCCCTTCAATGCAGATTGCTATCGCGCGGTTGCGCCGGAGTTTGGGTGGTTGAAACGGTTGGCAGAACAACGATCACCCGCGTTCCCGCGCCCTTTTGTGATTCGATTTTCAAATCGCCGCCGTGCAGGCGCGCCAGGGCATAGGCAATGGGAAGTCCAAGACCCGTACCTTCGTGGCGCTTGTTAAAGCCGGCATCGACCTGGCCGAATGGCGACATGGCCGTATCAATTTCCGGCAGCGACATGCCCATGCCCGTGTCGGTAATGCTGATGCTGGCAAAATTGGCACCCTTGGGGTTCACATCAATGCGGATGCGGCCCTTTTCGGGCGTGAATTTAACGGCATTGCTGAGCAGATTGATGAGAATTTGCTTAAGCCGTAGCGGATCTGCCATCAGGTCCGGTAGGCGCGGTGCGATATGGCTTTCAACCGCGATATCTTTTTCGTGGGCTTTGGTTTCCACAATGAGCAGGCACGATTCAAGCACCGGCATGATGCTGATGGCTTCCGGTTCCACGGAAAGCTTGCCGGCCTGGATTTTGGAAACATCGAGAATGCCATTGATGAGCGCCAGCAAATGTTCTGCCGCCTGCTTGATGTAGATTGAATATTGTTCAATTTTCTCAGGGCTGGTCGTGGTTTTTGTTTCGATCATGTCGGCAAAGCCGATGATGGCATTGAGCGGTGTGCGCAACTCATGGCTCATGTTGGCGATAAACTCGGATTTGGCTTTTGAGGCCAGCTCTGCGTCAACTTTTGCCGCCGTTAAGGCAATGGAGTTTTTCTGGCGGGTTACAGCTTGGCCGAATTGCCCCGCATACTCCCCAATCAGCGAGCCTTCCTTGAACCAATTTGAACCAAAAGTGCGCATATGACCCCATCTAAACAAGAATAGCTAACCGCCATTGTCTCAATTCTAAGTTAATATGCCACGTCGTTCTTTAACGGATTCATTTGCTTTACCTGCAAGATCAAGCTGGTAAGGTGGCCTCAACGCAATGTTTGTAAGATGATTTCTGAGCTCCGGGCTTTGCACCGTTGAGTGCAGGTTGTCTGGAAGGTTTTGAAAAGTGGACGCGACCAGCGGTGCGGGCAATCCCCGTGGCAGGCGCAGATTCGGGCTGCATGGAGGAAGGTCAAGGTCCCACGACCGGCCCTCTCCGGAGGCTGGTGAAACTGCCAAAATCCCAGAAAATAACGCTTTTTATGGCGCTTTGGACCTTGGCACCAACAATTGCCGGCTGCTGATTGCAACACCCACCGCGGAAGGATTTCATGTGCGCGATGCATTTTCACGCATCGTAAGGTTGGGTGAAGGATTGGGCAAAACTGGCGAATTAAGCGAAGCCGCCATGGTGCGAACCATTGAAGCCTTGCGGGTCTGCTCCAATAAATTGGTGTGGCACAAGGTTAAAAACCGCCGCTTGATTGCCACCGAGGCTTGCCGCATGGCCACCAACGGGGCGGAGTTTATTGATAGGGTTAATTCCGAAACCGGCCTGGTTTTGGAAATTATTGACCGTGAAACCGAAGCGCGGCTGGCAGCAACTGGTGCCGAACCGCTAATCGATGCGGATGCTGAAAGTGCGCTGATCTTTGATATAGGCGGCGGCTCAACCGAAATAATGTGGGTTGAGCGGCGGGGGAATCAGCACGAAATTTTGGTGTGGACCTCGCTTGCCGCCGGTGTTGTAACGATTTCTGAGCAATTTGGCGGTGGCATTGACGTCACCGCGCAGTCCTTTGCCGCCATGCGCGATTATTTGCGGCCATTACTGGCCGAATTTGTTGCCCGCCTGCAGGCCATCAAGGGTGGTGTTGCAGTTCCCACTCATTTGCTGGGAACCTCAGGAACCGTCACCACCATTGCCGGCGTGCAAATGGGCCTTCGCCGCTACGACCGCTCGCGCGTAGACGGCAGCTGGATTTTGAGCAAGGACGTTGGCAAAGTGACAGCAGAACTTCTCGCCATGACTTACGACGAGCGTATTCTCAATGCCTGCATCGGCAAGGAGCGGGCTGACCTGGTGATGGCGGGCTGCGCCATTTTGGAGGAAATCCGCACAGCCTTTCCAGCCGAACGAATTCGCGTGGCCGACCGTGGACTTCGTGAAGGCATTCTCACCAAGCTCATGAAGGACGACGGCACCTATGGGAGGGCACCATGAGCAGGCCCGGAAGCCGCAATGAACTGAGCGGTCGCAATCTGAAGGTAAAGGTGAAAACCGGCAAAGGCCGCACGGTTTCGCAAAAGATTTGGCTGGAACGCCAATTGAACGACCCCTATGTGATTGAAGCCAGGAAATTGGGTTACCGCGCCCGTTCAGCCTTCAAGCTGATTGAAATCGACGACAAGTACAAGTTTTTGAAACCCGGTTTGGTCGTCGTGGACTTGGGCGCTGCCCCCGGCGGCTGGAGCCAGGTTGCATCCAAGCGCGTGAAGGCTGAGGAGGGGCACGGCAAAATCATCGCCATTGACATGCACGGCATAGACCCGCTTCCCGGCGTGACCATTTTCAAGAAAGACTTCTTGGATGAGGACGCACCAAAGCTACTGTTTGATGCAATCGGCGGGGTGAAGGTTGATGTGGTACTGTCTGATATGGCAGCCCATGCCACCGGCCACCGCCAAACCGACCATCTCCTGATCATGTCGCTTGCCGAGGCTGGCCTCGATTTTGCCGCCCAAGTCTTGGCACCTGGTGGTGTCTATCTCGCCAAGGTTCTGCGCGGCGGCAGCGAAGGTGAAATGCTGAAGCTGATGAAGAAGAACTTTTCCAGCGTACGCCACCTGAAACCCATGTCGAGCCGCGACGATTCGGCAGAGCTATTCGTGTTGGCAATGGGATTTAGGGGTTAGGAGATTTTCATGAGCGCCTTGACCTATTTTCATGCCCAAGCCCACAACAACGCTTGGGCCAATCATCGCCTGCTCAAGGCTTGTGCCCAACTTGCGCAAGCGGAGCTTGACGCCAAGAGAACCAGCTTTTTCCCGTCGATAATCCACACGCTCAACCATAATTATACCGTCGATTGGTTCTATATCAGTGCGCTTGAGGGTGCCAGCGTTGGGCGATCTGCCTTCCGACCAGAAATTCCATTCCCGGCAATTGCCGGTCTTGACCGCGCGCAACGTGCCATGGATGGCAGGCTGATCTACTTTTGTGACAAACTCGGCGGAGCTGGACTTTCCGCAAGTGTGGCCTTGGTTCGCGATGGTTGGACGCAGTTCGAAGGCGTCGATCGCGTTCTCCTCCACCTGTTCCAGCATCAAATTCACCACCGCGGGCAAGTTCATTCCATGCTCGCAGGAACGGCGGTGGCACCACCACAACTTGATGAATTTTTTCTCGGTCATGAAAAGGAACAGGAATTGCGTCGTCCGGACTTTGCCGAGCTCGGCTTTACGGAAAATGCTATTTGGGCTTAGGACGTGGCCGTGGGCGAGATTCATTGCTTGCTCCAGCCTGCATTCAGGTGTTAGAAGCCGCCGTCAACTCATAGCGACTCTCTAAAACTGAGAAAGGTTGGCACATGGCCAGACGCCAGATCCAGGAATATTTGACTTTCGATGACGTGCTGATGAAGCCCGGTGCCTCTTCCGTTCTGCCTGCCGAAGTTTCGACAACAACCCGCATTACCCGCGATATTGAGCTTTCAATCCCGGTTATCTCAGCCGCCATGGACACCGTGACCGAGTCGAAACTGGCTATAGCCATGGCCCAGGCCGGCGGACTTGGTGTCATTCACAAGAATTTCGAGCCTGATGTTCAGGCCGAACATGTGCGCGCTGTAAAACGCTTCGAATCCGGCATGGTGGCCAACCCCATCACCATCACGCCCAACGCCACCCTGGCCGAAGTGATGAAACTCAAGGAGCGCCACAAGATTTCCGGCATTCCGGTGGTTGAAGAAAATGGCAAGCTGGCCGGCATAATAACCAACCGCGATGTGCGCTTTGCCACTGACATGAACATCCGGGTTTCCGACCTGATGACACGCAAACTGATAACGGTTGCTCCAGGTGTGGATCGCAACGAAGCCAAGCGCCTGCTGCACAAACACCGCATTGAAAAGCTCGTTGTCGTGAATGAGGATTATGAGTGCGTTGGCCTTATTACCGTAAACGACATGGAGAAAGCCGCCGACCACCCTTTTGCGGCAAAAGACGATCAGGAACGCCTGCGCGTGGCAGCAGCCACTGGCACGGGCGACAAGGGATTCCTGCGCGCCGAAATGCTGATTGACGCTGGCGCTGATATTATTGTGGTGGATACCGCGCACGGCCATTCCATTCATGTGATCAACATGGTGACCCGCATCAAGAAGCTGTCCAACAAGGTGCAGATCATTGCAGGCAATGTGGCAACCGGCGAGGCTGTGAAGGCCCTGATCGGTGCAGGCGCTGATGCTGTAAAGATTGGCATTGGCCCCGGCTCAATCTGCACGACCCGCATTGTGGCAGGTGTCGGCGTGCCGCAGCTTTCAGCCATCATGGAATGCGCGGATGAAGCCAACAAGTCTGATACGCCGATTATTGCCGATGGCGGCATCAAGCAATCCGGCGATTTGGCAAAAGCTTTGGCTGCCGGTGCCAGTGTTGCCATGATTGGTTCACTGTTGGCAGGCACCGATGAAAGCCCCGGCGATACCTATCTGTTCAATGGCCGCACCTTCAAATCCTATCGTGGCATGGGTTCTGTTGGAGCCATGGCGCGAGGCTCGGCTGACCGTTATTTCCAGCAGGAAGTGAAGGACAGCTTGAAACTGGTGCCTGAAGGTGTTGAGGGCCAGGTTCCCTACAAGGGACCGGTTGCGCAGGTTCTGCATCAACTCACCGGCGGGCTTCGCGCCGCCATGGGCTATGTGGGGGCAGGTTCGCTTGCTGAACTGAAAGAGCGGGCTGAGTTCATTCGCATCACCAGTGCCGGCATGCGCGAAAGCCATGTGCATGATGTAATGATCACGCGCGAGGCGCCAAACTATCAGGGTGGACATTAAGTGACGCAAACGCAATTCTTGCTGCTGCCAGCGTTTGTGCATGTGGCTTTGGTGTTTTATGTTCTAATCCGTTCTGGCAGCGGGCGCGTGAAGGCGGTTAAGGCCGGAATCGTCAAGCGCTCCGAAATTGACACCAACAAGAATGCCTATCCTGAACCCATTCGCAATTTTTCCAGCAACTATCAAAACCAGTTTGAGCTGCCGGTTTTGTTTTACGCAGTTCTGGCGTTCGCGCTGATTGCGGGACTCGTCGACACAACTTTGATCGCCCTGTCATGGGCTTTTGTCGCATCGCGACTTGCGCATAGCTTTGTTCAAACGGGCAAAAATGTGATAGCAACACGCTTCAAGGTATTTGCCGTTGGCTTGCTTTTCCTCATTCTTCTTTGGGCGTGGTTTGGACTTCGCCTTTTTGTGATTGGATAATTTATGCGTATCGCTGGCCGCGTTGCTGCGGCAATTGAAGTTTTGACCGATGTTTTTACCCAGCATCGCCCCGCATCCGAGGCACTCAAGGATTGGGGCAAGGCGCACCGCTTTGCAGGTTCAACTGATCGTCATGCCATTGGTACGCTTGTGTACGACACGCTGCGTCGGCGCAATACGGCCGCAGCGCGCATGGGCGACGGCAGACCCCGAGCACTCGTCCTTGGCACCTTGCGCGAGGTGTGGGCAATGCCGCCAGACGAAATTGAAAATCTGTGTACAGAGCAATTCGGCCCTGGCGTATTGAGCAAGGTTGAACATGCCGCCCTGAACCGTGACATGCGCGAAGACCTGCCGGCCTATATCAAGGGCGATTTTCCTGAGTGGCTGACGCCATCACTCACGCACGTGTTTGGGGAGCGCGCCGCGGAAGAGGGAGCGGCCCTGTCGCAACGCGCGCCCATCGATTTGCGGGTGAACACGCTGAAATCCAGCCAGCCGCAATTGCTGGAGGCCTTCGCCAAGCATGGCGCGGTTGCAGGACCACTGTCACCATTTTGCGTGCGGGTGAAATCACCCGATGCCACCACCCGCAATATCAATGTTGAGGTGGAGCCCGCCCACGGCATGGGTTGGTTTGAAGTTCAGGATGCAGCTTCACAAGTTGCTGCTTTGATGTCCGGCGCAAAGGCAGGTGAAAGTGTAGCCGACATTTGCGCCGGCGCTGGCGGCAAGACCCTGGCACTTGCTGCAATGATGCAGAACAAGGGTTCAATTTCCGCCTATGATGCTGACAAGCACCGCTTGCGCCCCATATTTGATCGCATGACGCGGGCAGGAGTAACCAATGTTGACGTAATCGCCGCCGACGAGGCAAACAAGCTCGCTGAAAGTGGCGGCTTTGATTGTGTGTTGATCGATGCTCCCTGTTCCGGTTCAGGTTCATGGCGCAGGAAACCCGATGCCAAATGGCGTTTGGCCGAGGTGCAATTGCAGCAGCGCATCAGGGACCAGCGCGAAGTGTTGGAGCGCGGAGCCGCGTTGGTGAAACAGGGCGGTCGCCTCGTTTACATCACCTGTTCGGTATTGCCTGAAGAAAACACCGCACAGGTTGAACGGTTCCTGGAGGTTCACAAGAACTTCGAAATCATTCCCTACGCCAGGCAATGGGCCACAGCCATCGGCACGCCACCACCCAAATCGGCAGATGGCGCAACCGACACCCTGCTGTTGACGCCTGCGCAACACGGAACCGACGGTTTCTTTGTCGCCGTGATGAAGAAGAATTAACCGCGGGATAGAAACTTGGCCATGGCGCGCAGGGTCTCTATGCTGACGTGGTGCTCGATGCCTTCGGAATCGATACGCGCGGTTTCCTGGCTTACACCCAGCGCCAACAGGAATTTTTCGACAATTGCATGTTTGCGCTTGCCATCTTCGGCCATTTTCCAGCCGTCTGTCGTCAGGAAAATGGCACGGTAGGGCTCCTGGGTCACCAAACCCATGGTTTGCAGGCGTTTCAGGGCTTTAACGACCGTGGCATTGGCAACGCCCAGCCGCATGGCGATATCCGTGCAGCGGGCTTCGCCGCGCTCGTCAATCAGGTCGGCGATCATTTCGACGTAATCCTCGGCCAATTCTGCCGAATGATCGGCGCGAATGCGCTTGAACGCCGCTGACCGCAGCTTTGCCGATGCGCCTTTCTTCGTCGCAATAGTCATGCGTTCCCGTCCTGTTGCGATGCGAGATTAGCCTATTGCATATAGTTTAGCCAATGCTAAACTTCTGACATGCAGC
>JANMPF010000102.1:0-1842 GCA_031369725.1 Rhodobiaceae bacterium
GTAAAAGAGTTCAGTCCCCGCAAGGGTCGAATTCACCCTGCCCAATGATCGTTTGAGGGCCGGTGGCTTTACTCAAGCTAAAGCCCGCAAACCTGCTTGAAAGTCGCAATTTTTTTGCGACTTTCTTCGAAAGTGCCAACACTCGTTGATGAATTATTGTTTACCGAGGCCACATTCAAATTTGGCGTCAACAAAGCCTTCCACAGCGGGTCGTCGGCATCCAGCGTAATCGCAGCTCCAACATCCCCGGCACCACCATGACCGGGGCCACTGTTTCAAGGGTTCGTTCGGTTACCAGCTTGTCGAACGTGAAGGTATTCTTGAAACTCTTGCCGGGTAGGTCATCGGGATCAAAGGCGGAGATGGGAAGAACGAGCTTGATTTTTTTCGACCCCCTGGTGCAGGTGAACACCGTTGTCAAATCCGCATCCCCGCAATATTCCATCTGCATGAAGGTGGCCCTCCCGGCACTTGTGGTGATCTTGGTTTTCGTAGCGCAGGATTCCTGCGCATTTGCCGACTGGACAACAAAGGCCTGAATTAGAAAAAATGTGATCAAAAACCCGATTAACTGCTTCACGTACCTAATCTCCTCAAATCCTATTACGCGAATATACTCCTAGATTGTGTTCGATTTATGACGGCATCGCCTACACTTTTATTTTTTCTCCCCGTGGATCATAAAAGCTTTGCAATTGAACCTTTGCGGCAAATCGCTTCCACGCCAATTCCACTTCCCATGTGCCGTTCTCAATCCAGTCCTTGCTCACACCCTGCGCGCTGCTCACATAACCCATGCCGAGCGACAGGTTCACCCGGTGCCCCCAGGCTCCCGACGTGGTGGAGCCAACGATCACGCCATTCCGGTAAATTGGTTCTTCGTGATACATCATCGGTGCGTTCACGCTTGCGTCTTCAAGCGCCAAACACACCATGCGTTTTGCTAAAACCGGCAGGGCCTTCTGTTTCAACAACGCCTCACGCCCGATGAAACCACCCTTCTTGTCCCATGCCACGGCAAAGCCGAGGCCTGCTTCCAGTGGCGTTTCCTCATCGGAAATGTCATGCCCCCAGTGGCGATAGGCTTTTTCCGTGCGGCAGTTGTTCATCGTGTGCATGCCAGCAGGTGTCAGTCCAAATTCCGCACCCGCCGCAAGCAAACGCTCAAACACATGCGCAGCAAATTCAGTTGGAATATAAAGCTCCCACCCCAATTCACCCACATAGGTAATGCGCGAAGCCCGCACCCGCGCATGGCCGATTTCAATTTCCTTTGACGTTCCAAAAGGGAAAACCGCGCTGGAAAGATCAGCACCTGAGAGTTTCTGCAGCAAGGCCCGCGAATTCGGCCCCACCACCGCAATCATCGGCAGACCGGAAGTAATGTCAGTGGCCACACAATGCGCATCATCGGGTGTATGACGCTTTAGCCAGGCCATGTCGCGGGTCTGTGGAACGGCACCGGTGACCACCATGAACTTGTTCTCTTCCAGTCGCGTCACCGTAAGGTCTGCCTCAATGCCGCCGCGTCCATTCAGCCATTGGGTGTAAACAATGCGCCCGGCTTCCACATCAACATGGTTGGCGCTGATGGTGTTCAAGACCTTGCACGCATCGCGACCCTCAACCTGATATTTCTCTTATGATGATTGATCGAAGAACGGACTCTTCGCCATCAATTGCTTGGCTTCATGGTCGGCACAGGCAAACCAGTTCTGCCGTCCGTAAGAATATTCATACTCAGGCTTCACGCCATCCCTTGCATACCAGTTCGGCCGCTCCCACCCGTTCACCTCGCCAAACACAGCGCCCAATTTCCTGGTGGGTTCATACAAAGGCGAG
>JANMPF010000118.1:0-3270 GCA_031369725.1 Rhodobiaceae bacterium
ATTGTGTGGAAAAGCGGCATGCAGGGCTGGAAGGCCGAGTGGAATTTTGATGTCAAGGGACAAAATCACCATTGGCAAATTCAGGATGTCAACTTTGACGATGCATTTCGCAGTGCCATGCGGGGTGGCACACAAATTCTCTCAGGCCATGGTGAGCCAAGGGATGGTCTGTTGTGAATGAGGCAGCAACACATGAGCTTGGATACTGGCTGCAACAGCTTCTCAATGCGATCACGCTGGCGAGCTTCTACACGCCGCTGGCCGTGGCGTATGCACTGGTACAAGGCATTACCAACAAAATCTTCCTGTCATTTGGAGATTTCGCAATGTATGCCGCGTTTGCAGCCATTTATGCTGCCTTGGCGGGTCAGGTGGCGGGCTATGAGACGACCTTTGTGCTGCTGGGCTGCATTATCACTGCGGTTGCCTGTTCTGCCGCCTTGGGTAGGTTTGCCGCTCGCCAAGTCTTTGCGCCGCTCATCTCCAAGTCATCGCAAGCCTTCATGATCGCTTCGGTGGGCATTTCCATTGTGCTGCAGGAAACCATGCGCATACAGTCGGGCAATCGGGACCTGTGGCTACCGGTTTTTTTTGATGGCGAAAATGTCAAAGTCTATAGCGGGGCTTTTCCCGTGCAAATTGGCTTCATGCAAATAACCGCCATTGGGCTCGCGGTGGCCGCAATCAGCATTTTGGTGTATGTCATGAACCATACAGCAACCGGGCGGTTTTGGATGGCCTGCTCTCAATCTGAAAAACTTGCCCGGCTGTGCGGCGTCAATACGTCAAGTGTTTTGGTTTGGTCATGTGTCGGTTCAGCGGCACTTGCCAGTGTTTCGGGGTGGATTGTCGCGGTGGCCTATGGCGGTGTCACGTTTTCAATGGGGCTTATGCTTGGATTCAAGGCGATGTTTGCTTCTGTCATTGGCGGTTTTGGAACGTTGAATGGTGCCATAGTCGGGGGCGTGTTCCTGGCTTTCGTTGAAACCCTGTGGACAGCAGCGCTACCACTTGCCTACCGGGATGTGGGTGTATTCGGCCTTATCATCCTGATACTCATATTAAAACCAGAAGGTATATTAGGTTCGGCGATCAGGCGCGAAAGTGAGGCATAAGCCATGAAAAGAAATCTTCTCATTGCAACAATCTTTGCCAGTCTATTCGTCACCTCCTGCGATGGCCAATCCGACAAACCCTATTTGAAGATCGCAGGCGGCGGCTTCATGTTCAACTATCGCTACTCGATCATGAACTATGGCTTTGTGGTGAAGCCCTTGCGACCGTTGCCGGAAGGCAGCACGCTGGAGGCGAGCTTTGACATTCCAGACAGTTCTGAAAAATTTATTCTCAAACTTCCGGTTGTGGCGGGCAAGATGAGTTACGCTTTTGAAACCGAGGCGTTGCACGGGGTTAAAAAAGATGTGCCTTACAAGGCAAGACTCCGACTTCTGGAAGCAGGCACCGGGAAAGAACTTGCCCTTGTGGAACGCGACTTCCGCTCAGATGTTGAACAGAGCAGCCTGCCCACCAAAGCGCCCGTGCAAGGCATAGGATATTTTCCAGCACCGCAATAGCCATTCGATCCAGACGGCGGAGGGTACTCGATCCAATTAAAACTGGTCAGGCTCTAATGGCGGAAATGGCGAATGCCGGTGAAGACCATGGCAAGGCCCGCGTCATCGGCGGCGCGAATGACTTCATCATCCTTGATGGAGCCGCCGGGCTGGATCACGGCGGTGGCCCCTGCTTGTGCTGCTTGCAGCAAGCCGTCAGCGAAGGGGAAGAAGGCGTCGGACGCAACGACAGAGCCGCGCACGAGCGGCAAGGTGAGGCCGGCAGCGGTTGCTGCATCCTCACTTTTGCGAACCGCAATGCGGGCTGAGTCGATGCGCGACATTTGACCCGCCCCGATGCCAACGGTCGCCCCATCCCTGGCGTAAATGATGGCATTGGATTTCACATGCTTGGCAACTTTGAATGCGAATTTGAGATCGCTCATTTCAGCAGGTGTGGGGGCGCGTTTGGTGACAACTTTCAATTCCATTTCATCCACCGCGAAATTGTCACCGGTCTGAACCAGAAGTCCGCCAATAATGGACTTCAAAGCGATTGATGGTGCTTTGGCGCTTGGCATTTCCTTCAAAAGCAGAAGGCGCAGGTTCTTTTTTGTGGCAATAATTTTTCGCGCATTTTCATCAGCGTCAGGCACTATTATGACCTCGGTGAACAGCTTTGAAATTTCCAAGGCGGTTTCCGCGTCGAGACTTTGGTTGAAAGCGAGGATGCCGCCAAAGGCACTTACCGGGTCGCACATCAGGGCCTTGCGGTAGCCTTCAGCAAGGGTGCGGCCAATGGCAACGCCGCAGGGATTTGCGTGCTTTACAATGACGCATGCAGCCTCGGTACCAGCGCTGAATTCCGCCAGACAGCCGATGGCCGCATCGGTGTCGTTGATGTTGTTATAGGACAGTTCCTTGCCCTGAATTTGTGTGGCGGAGGCCACCCCTTTGCGCTGATCCGGGCTGGCATAGAGAGCTGCGGTTTGGTGCGGGTTCTCACCGTAACGCAGGGTTTGAATGCGTTTGCCACCAATTGCGAAATAATCGGGCGTTGGTGTTTGCAGCTCACTGGCAAACCATTGGGAGATTGCAGCATCATAGGCTGCGGTTCGCGCATATGCCTTGGCGGCAAGGGCCCGCCGCGTGGCGAGAGATGTATTGCCGTCCGTGGTTCTGATTTCGGCCAACACCAGCTGGTAATCCTCGGGGCTTACCACTACAGTTACGCTGGCATGGTTTTTGGCCGCCGCCCTGATCATGGCGGGCCCGCCCACGTCAATATTTTCAATTGTCGTGTCCCAATCGGATTTTTTTGCAACCGCATCTTCGAAGGGATAGAGGTTCACCACCAGGAGATCGATGTTTTCGACGCCGTGGGTTTTCCTGGCAGCCTCGTGGGCCGCAAGCCCTCTAACACTCAAAAGGCCAGCGTGAATTTTTGGGTGCAGCGTCTTTACGCGGCCATCCATGATTTCGGGAAAGTGGGTGATGCTTTCAACATCAACAGCGTTGATGCCGGCTGCCTGCAGGGTCCTGGCTGTGCCATCGGTTGAAATGATTTCTATGTTCAACTCTGCAAGTGCGCGGGCAAACTCAAGCAGGCCTGTCTTGTCAGAAACCGAGATGAGGGCGCGGCGGATCGGGTTGGTCATGGGCGAATTCCTGGAGCAGTTGCTGGCATACGGCCCCATAGCATGTTGGCAGCTTTAGG
>JANMPF010000267.1:0-12749 GCA_031369725.1 Rhodobiaceae bacterium
CGGCCCCCCTGCACCCGCACCTGCCCGGTGCGCGTGAGCTTGTTGAGATAGGCAAACGTCACCTGCGGCAAATGGATTTTGAACCACCGGTCCAGCCGAATGCCATCCTCATCGGGAGCCACAATGTAACGCTTCACATCACTCATGAAGCCTCTCAATATCCGCATACGGTCATGATGCGAGGCTGCGTACCAGATACAAACCTGCAAAGACAGCGATAAGGCAAAGCACAACCGATCCCACCCCATAGGCCAATGCGGCACCATAGGTTTTGCGCTCGACCAGCAACGCAAAGTCGAGCGAGAAAGCCGAAAACGTGGTGAACCCGCCAAGAATGCCCGTGGTGAGGAAGCTGCGGATTTCCAGACCCACATTCAGCTTCAAGGCCATCAACGAAACCAGCACGCCCATGGTGAAACATCCCGCCACATTCACGATAAATGTGTGCCACGGGAATTCCGAACCCAAAATGCGGCCCGACCACACATTCACACCATAGCGCGCCGCCGAGCCAATCGCGCCGCCAAGTGCCACCCATAGAACCGTTGGCATTACAGCCATCCCTTGCGTTTGAAATAGAGCCACGGCAGGAAAGCCGACAGGATCATCAAGACGATGGCCATGGGATAGCCATATTCCCAATCAAGCTCCGGCATCGCCCGGAAATTCATGCCATACAGGCTGGCCACCAATGTAGGCGGCAGGAACACCACGGCAGCAACTGAGAAAATCTTGATAATTCCGTTTTGCTCAATTGTGCTCATGCCCAACACGGCATCCAGCAGGAAACTGATCTTGCCGGAAAGGAATGTCGAGTGGTCGGTCAGTGATTGAATGTCACGCTGGATAACCCGCACCCGCGCCCGGTTTTCTTTCACATCCTTGGTCTGCCGCATCTGGTCAATCAATGCCTGCATGAAAGCCGTCATCCGCCCAATGGAGACGAGGCTTTCGCGCATCTTGGAATTGAAGTCGCCTTCTTCACCGATGTTTTCCAACAATTCAGAAAGGTTCAGGGGTTTCTTGCGCATTTTTTTGCCACCCGACCCCCGCCCTGAATTAAATGTCCGGCGCGACGTATCGTCAATAATCAGCCCCACCCGTTCCAGGTGGTCAGCCGCCCGGTCAACTACAGCTTCGATGAGGCTTAGGAAAATCCCCCAGCCCGTCATCGCAGTGGATTGTGGTTTCATCGCCCGGTGCACATAAACCGGAAACGCCTGCGGGTGGTGATAGCGGATGGTGATAAGCTGGTTGCCCTTGATGATGAAGGTGACCGGTGAAGACTCAGGCCGGTCGTTCTCCCCACGCCGAATGAGGTTGGCCGTCATGAAGGCCGCCCCGTCTTCCTGGTAAAGTCGGCTGGAAGCTTCGATCTCGGCCAATTCTTCGCGAGTTGGAATATCCAGACTTAAGGCCGCTTCAACTGCTGCTTCTTCTTCGAAGGTGGGTGCCACAAGATCAAGCCACACCACGCCATCCGGCACAGTCGTGCCAGCAGGAAATTCAGTGAGGCATCCCTTGTCTGTGCCGTAAGCAGAAAGCATGATCGCCTTTCAAGTCCAGTCCAAACCCAGCTAGCCCAATCGGCAAGCCCGATCAACCGCTATCAGTCAAAATGGGCTTTTTGGATGGGTGCGATAAGCGGTCGCGCCATGACCGTATCGGCAAGGTGTTTCACCTTGGCGCAATGCTGCGCCAGCCACGGCTGCTCCATCCACTGGGCCAGCATCCACACGTAGATGTCGATCATGGTGAAATGCTCACCCAACAGATAAGGGCCAGCGCCAAGGATATGGTTGTAGATTTGAAAATGGCGCGCCACATAAGCATCCGCCGCTGCCTTCACGCCAGCTGCACCTGCAGGATCGGTTGTGTATTTGCCGGGGCGGAGCTGGCGCAATTGCCCCTCGTAAATATTGACTGCAAAGAACGCCAGCCAGCGGTCATGCTGGGCGCGCTCACTGCTTCCCGGTTTTGGCAAAAGCTGGGCCGCCGGAAATGCATCGCCGATATGCAGCAGCATGGCGGCACCTTCAGTCATGATGGAACCATCGGGCAGCATCAGGGCGGGAAGCTGCTGGCGCGGGTTAATCCGGCTGTAATCCTCCGAATAGTTTTCATCGGTCTTGCGGTTTATGGCGACAAAATCATATTCCACGCCGGCTTCCGCAAATGCCGCCTCGATGGCCACTGAACCCGTTCGCCGCCAGCCATAAAGCTTGTACCTCATGCCCAGTCCAATACCACCTTGCCGCAGGAACCCTGCTTCATCAGGGCAAAGCCTTGGGCAAAATCTGCAGCTTTCATCCGGTGGGTGATCACCTTGCGCACATCAAGCCCTGATTGCAGCATGGCTATCATCTTGTACCACGTCTCGAACATTTCCCGCCCATAAATGCCCTTGATGGTGAGGGATTTGAAAATCACCCGGTTCCAGTCGACAGGAACCGGCACCGATGGGATGCCCAGCATGGCAATCTTGCCGCCCATGATGATATGGTCGGTCATCTGGTCAAAGGCCTTGGGCGCACCCGACATTTCAAGCCCGATATCAAAACCCTCGCGCATTCCGATGCGCTCCATCACCGATTTCAGATCTTCACGTGATACATTGACAGTCACCGCATCCGTTACCTCGTTACACAGCTCCAGCCGGTAATCATTCACATCCGTGATCACCACATGCCGTGCCCCCACATGGCGGCACACTGCAGCGGCCATGATGCCAATGGGGCCTGCCCCCGTAATCAAAACATCTTCACCCACCAGATCAAACGACAGTGCCGTGTGAACCGCATTTCCCAGGGGATCAAGAATGGCACCAATCTCGTCATCCACTTCCGGCGGCAGGTGAATGGCATTGAAGGCAGGAAGTTTCAAATATTCCGCAAAGGCACCCGGCACATTTACGCCCACCCCCTTGGTTTCGGGATCAAGATGGAAGTGCCCGGCCCTTGCCATGCGGCTCTTCATGCCAATCAGGTGGCCTTCACCGGAAACCCGGTCACCCACCTTCACGGTTCGCACATGGGCACCAATTTCAGTCACCACGCCCGCATATTCATGCCCCACCACCATGGGAACCGGAATGGTTTTCTGTGCCCATTCATCCCATTTCCAGATGTGCAAATCCGTGCCGCAAATTCCCGTCTTGGCAACCTTGATCAGTATGTCATCCGGCCCAATCTGTGGAATGGGCTCATCCCGCAGGACCAACCCCTCTTTCGCCTCCGCCTTGACCAATGCACGCATCAAATCACCCCCAACTCTTTCCCGACAGCCGTAAAGGCCGCAATGGCCGTATCAATATCCTGTGTCGAATGTGCCGCAGACATTTGCGTTCTGATCCGCGCTTTGCCTTGCGGCACTACCGGAAAGAAAAACCCGGTCACATAAATCCCGCGCTCATAGAGCCTGGCCGCCATCTCTTGCGCCAGTTTCGCCTCGCCAAGCATTACGGGAATAATCGGATGCTCACCCGCCAGCAGGTTAAAACCGGCCTTGCTCATGCCGCTACGAAACTGCTTGGCATTGTCAAAAAGTTGGTTGCGCAAATCATCGCCAGCTTCTGCCAGGTCAATCGCCTTGATCGCTGCCGCAACAATGGCTGGCGGCAGCGCGTTGGAAAACAGATAAGGCCGCGAGCGCTGCCGCATCAAATCAACAATGGGTTTGGCCGCCGCAATATAGCCGCCCGCCGACCCCCCCAGCGCCTTGCCCAAAGTACCCGTCAGAATATCAACCTTGATGCCCGCCCGTGCTGGCGTTCCGCGACCCTGTGGCCCGGTAAAGCCCGTGGCATGGCAGTCATCCACCATGATCAGCGCATCATATGTGTCAGCCAGTTTCCGGATGTCAGCGAGCTTGGCGAAATACCCGTCCATGGAAAACACCCCATCCGTCACTATCACAATGCGCCGCCGCTTTTCAGCCCTGGCCTTTTGCAGCTGCGCCTCAAGATCAGCCATGTCGCCATTGGCATAACGCTGGCGCGCCGCCTTGCACAGGCGAATGCCATCAATGATCGAAGCATGATTCAGCGCATCGGAAATGATGGCGTCCTGCTCGCCAAACAGCGGCTCAAACACCCCGCCATTGGCATCAAAACAGGCGGCATAGAGAATGGCGTCTTGCATTTGCAGGTAATCCGCAATGCGCTTCTCAAGTGTGGCGTGCAAATCACTCGTCCCACAGATAAAGCGCACCGAAGCCATGCCAAGCCCATGGCTGTCCAGCGCCTCTTTCGCCGCTTCAATAAGGAAAGGATGGTCCGCCAGCCCCAGATAGTTATTGGCGCAGAAGTTCAAAACCTTCCGCCCGCCGGCAACTTCGATGTGGGAGCTTTGCGGCGACAATATCGGCCGCTCGGTCTTCCACAGGGATTGTGCGCGGATGGCTTCAAGTTCGGTGCAAATATCGGCGAGAATTGTAGACATGGCAACACTCCTGCTCCCCTCTTGCCCGTCCTCAAAAAATTCTGCAAGCCGCGAGTTTGTCTCATGTATGCGTCTGTGCTAAGTCCCGCCCCATGATAAAACCAGTTCACATCATCGGTGCCGGCATGGCAGGTTCTGAAGCCGCCTGGGCCTGTGTGCGGGCAGGCGTTCGCGTGGTGCTTCACGAAATGCGCCCCAAGGTGGGAACCGACGCCCACAAATCTGGCCGCTTTGCCGAACTCGTGTGTTCCAATTCCTTCCGGTCCGATGACTCCGATCAAAACGCCGTGGGCCTTCTCCACTGGGAAATGCGTGAGGCAGGGTCCCTCATCATGGCAACCGCCGACAGGCATCAGGTTCCCGCTGGTGGCGCACTCGCCGTGGACCGTGATGCATTCGCCGATGAAGTCACCGCCACCCTCAAGGCACATCCTCTCGTCAGCATCGAATATGATGAGGTAACCGGATTGCCTCCCGAAGACTGGGACAATGTGATCGTGGCCACCGGTCCGCTCACTTCGGCAAAACTTGGGCATGCCATCCGCAATCTCACCGGTGAAGACGATTTGGCATTCTTTGATGCCATAGCTCCCATCATCCACCGCGAATCCATCGACATGGGCAAGGCCTGGTTCCAATCGCGCTACGATAAGGTGGGCCCCGGTGGCACCGGCAAGGACTATATCAACTGCCCCATGACCATCTCACAATATGAGGATTTCATCCGCGCGCTTCTGGAGGGCGAGAAAACCGATTTCAAGCAATGGGAAAAATCCACCCCCTATTTCAACGGCTGCCTGCCCATTGAAGTGATGGCCGAAAGTGGTGCGCAAACCCTGCGCCACGGCCCCATGAAACCAAGGGGTCTCACCAATGCCCATCAGCCGGACGTGAAAGCCTACGCCGTGGTGCAGCTCCGCCAGGATAACAAGCTCGGCACCCTCTATAATATGGTGGGCTTCCAGACGAAGTTGAAATACGCCGATCAGCTGAGGGTCTTCAAAACCATTCCTGGCCTCGAAAATGCCGAATTCGCCAGGCTCGGCGGCCTGCACCGCAACACCTTCCTCAACAGCCCTCAGGTGCTGGACGAGCAACTGCGCCTAAGACTCTGTTCGCGTTTGCGTTTTGCCGGCCAGATCACCGGCGTTGAAGGCTATGTGGAAAGTGCCGCCATGGGCCTCATGGCAGGCCGCATGGCAGCAGCAGAACGGCTGGGCCGGTCTTTCACAACGCCCCCCGCCACCACCGCCCACGGCGCATTGATCAACCACATCACCGGCGGCCATATCGAAACCACCGACAGGGGGCGAGGTTCCTTCCAGCCGATGAACGTGAATTTTGGCCTCTTTCCACCCGTAGATGCGCCCAAACCTATCGCGGGCAAACGCCTCGACCACAGCGAAAAGGCCATCGCCCGCAAGCGCAGTTACACTTCCCGCGCCAAGGCAGATTTTGCAGCCTGGCTCGGCACCGCAGTATCTATTGCGGCAGAATAAGCCAAAACCGTGCCGACCCCAGCGGTGGCGAATTGTTGAGATTGCCATAGATGGAATCAATCACGATGGTAACTTCAGGTGCTATTTCAAAGGAAACCGCGGCTTGCCTGTTCGCATCAATGGAAACCCGTGCCTTGGTTTTCTCCAGCAAGTCCTTGAGCCCAATTGTGTAAGTCGCCGTTTCCAGTTTGATCGTCAAAGTCGTTGCATCAAACTTCGCTGTCATCGGCAGCTGGGCAATATTGGTTGAATAATTCTGCATCGCCTGCAAAGGGCCAACCAATCGCTGGTTGCCCGTCACATTAAGTGACCGCGCCACGTTGACGTTGAAGTTCACATAATCAGGGTCCGGTTGCGGCGTTTGGAAACCCAGGTATAGGGCAATATCATTGTTGAGCTGCCATCTGCTGCTGCCCGTCTTGAAAGGAGTGTTTGCAACACCCGCAAACCAGGGTGCCAAGCGATCCAGCGCATCCACATCCTGCAAGGCTCCCAAATATGAATATCCCTCCGAAATGAATTCACTTTGCAATTTTGTGGCAGGTGCCACGGCCTTGCCATCCTTCAGCATGCCATGAGCTTCCAGATAATGGGCAAAGCGGGTGAGCTGGCTTGAAATCGTCAAGCCATTGGCTCCGAACGGCCCCACCGAGCCCACCAGAAACAGCACCGCAAAGCCGCCGAGAATGGCCCGCATGTCGGCCCGGTTGCGCCGCAGCGCCAGATAGGCCGTAAGACACGCAATCCAGATGGCAACCAGAAGAACACCGTAGCGGTCAGGCGTTACCCCATAATCCGTAACCCGCCGCCAAATCGCGATCGCCAGCAGAACCGCAGGAACAATCGTGAGCCAGAACCAGCCCCGCATGAACCAGCGCAACAATCGAGTACCCGTCTCGCGCCATGGCCAGGCAATGAGCCATGCACCAGTACCTCCCAGCGCATAGATCGTGACAATGGTTGCAATCTGCCCCTTCGGCAGGCTTTGCTCGGCAATGATTTTAACCGCATAGGCGTGCAGGATCACCGCATAAACAAAGATGAGTGGCACCAGCACATAATTCACCAGAACCGAAACCCCCCGTGCCAGCAGCGTGTCCTTCTGGGCAGCAATATCCACTTCCTCATCCAGCTCGCGCGGCATCAGCGACAAGCCATAGATGGGTGCCACCAGCAAAGCCGCCGTAATCCAGATGTGTTCATAAAGATTGTCGTTCAGCCCCACATCGAAAAGAAAATTCAACGCCGCAACGATGGCCGAAAGCCCCGCTGCAAAAAGCGCCGCCACAATAATGGCAAGCAGCGAGGTGAGGCCAAGGCGCAAATTGAACAGCCAAAGGGCACCCTGCCTTGCCCCATCACGCAAATAGGGTGCCACCATCAATACCGCAATGATGCCGATGAACAGAAAAACATAGGACGTTTCAAAAACCTTGGTGAAATAACCCAGCACCGCAGCCACGACTGCCGCCAAAAAACTGATGAGAATGTTGGTGATGCGCTGTTGCCCGCCTGCCTCGGCATAGAGGTGCGCTGCACCGGACGCAATAAATGCAGCAGCCGCACCGGCAATCACCATGCCATCTGCGTCAAGGCTGGCGTTCGCTCCAACAATGTTCGCATAGGCCCACAGCAATATGGCGATCGCCGCTGCAATCGGGAACCGCATGAACACTGCGGCAATATCGGGAATTAATCGCTCAATCCGTGCTGCCAGTCCCATGTTCATTCCCTTCAGAAACGATTGTTCCGCGCTGCCCGCCAAAGTGTAATCTGACGGCGAAATTGCGAAACGTCCAGTGCCCCGCCCCGCTCGACGCGGGCGAGATAGAGTTCCGTAAGGCTCGCTGGCAAAACCGCAGGCAATACCTCCGCCGTGATTTTCAAGGCGCGTGCCTCGGCAAGTCTTCGGCGCCCATGGCTGCATAACTGCGCGACCGTCTCCACCTCGCCGAAGCTTTGCACCATGTCTTTTGGTAGATATGATTTGCGCCCCGACCGCAGCACGCCGGCAATGCCAAAGGCAACCCCGGCCAGCCCCGCGACATCAGCAGCCCCTGTGCCCAAAATCAGCGCTGCCATTTGCATGAGCGAGGACGATGTTTCACCCAGATAGCCTTCAAGGTCATGGAGGCTCGGCATGGCGTCATTATAGAGATCAAACTCGCGCGCCACGATAAGGTTGCACAAGGGTTCTTTTGGAAGCCCGGCAAATGCGATTGCCGTGCCAAGTGCAATCGCTACAGGATGTTCCGGCGTGATGCCTGCATAGATCGCCTCAATTGAATCCAGCCACCATTGTTGCCGCACCAGGCCAAGCTGCGGCTCGCTTACCGTGTCACGGATGCGCGCGATTTCAATGTTGAAGGCATAGAGCGCCAACAAATGTGGTCGGGCAGTTTCGGGAGCATATAGGCAACTGAGGTAACGGTCCTTGTCACCCTTTGCCACCAACTCCTGAATGGCGTCCGTCATGTTGCATCCTGCACCGCAATAAAACCCGCCGCCACTTTACGCTTCTCCGCCAGCAGCACACCATAGGTGCGCACCGCCGAACCTGTGCTCATGAAATCAAGGGGCAGTTTGCGCTCTGCAAAGGCCGCAATAACAGCCTTGGGCGGCCTGCTCATTGTCGTGCCCGTTCCCAGCAGCAGAAAATCAATGTCGCCAGCCTCGCCAAATACCAGCGCGAAATCAGAGGGCTGCAGGGAATGAAGATCCGTCACGTCCCAGCGGTGCATGCCACTGGGCAATACCAGCAACGAACCCAGATGCGACATGCCGGCAAAGCGAAACCCGCCGTTGCCATAGGCATCAATGGGTGCGCGCCTTGGATAAAAGGCGCTCACGGCCGTACTGGTTTTGCTTTCGCCTTGGCTTTTGCGTCCTCACGGTTGGTACCCAAAAGAATGAGAACTGGCGAGGCGATAAAGATGGATGAATAGGTGCCGATGATAACACCCCAGATCATCGTGAAGGTAAATCCGCGCAACACCTCGCCACCAAACACATAAAGTGCAATGAGGGCAAGCATGGTGGTAACCGACGTGAGGATCGTGCGCGGCAATACCGAGTTGAGCGAGAAGTCGATAAGGTCGGCAAGCGGCATCGATTTGTATTTCCGCAAATATTCGCGAATGCGGTCAAACACCACAACCGTGTCATTCAGCGAATAGCCGACGATGGTGAGGATCGCCGCAATGATCTGCAGGTTGAATTCAATGCGCAGCAGACAGAACAGGCCAATCGTCAGCAACACGTCGTGCAGCAGTGAGACAACCGCACCCATGGCAAACTGCCACTCAAAGCGAAACCACACATACATCAGGATGCCGAGAATGGCAGTCACCACGGCGATAATACCCTGCTCGGCCAACTCGCCGGATACTTTCGGTCCCACCACATCAACACTGCGGTATTCAATGCCAGAACCGAGCGATGCCCTGATTTTTTCAACTGCCGCCTGCTGGGCCGCATCACCGCCATCCTGCGTGCCAACCCGGATGAGCACGTCATTGGGCGAGCCAAATTCCTGCAGCTCAACCGCACCCAGGCCCAGGCCGTCGAGCGTGGTGCGCAGGTGGTCAAGATCGGCAGGCTGTTCGGTACGGATGGTGATCACCGAGCCGCCCTTGAAATCCACGCCAACATTCAAGCCAACGAACAAAAACAGCAGGAGAGAGCCGAGCGACAGCAGGCCGGACACGAAAAAGCCAAACCGGCTCAGTCGCATGAATGGAATTTTGGTGTCGTCTGGAATAAAGCGAATGGGTTTATATGCCATGTGAAACTTTCCGCCTTACAGCGGAACCTCCTTGGGCCGCGCCCAGCGCGCCCACAGCGTGACGATAAAGCGGGTCACCGTGAATGCGGTGTACATTGTGGTGAGAATGCCAATCGCATGGGTGATCGCAAAACCGCGTACCGGACCCGAACCCACGCCAAACAACACAACAGCCGCAATAAGCGCTGTGAGATTCGAGTCCAAAATTGTGGCAAGGGCCGAATTGAAGCCTGTCTCCATCGAATTCAGCGCCGAGCGGCCGTTGCGCCATTCTTCCCGGATGCGTTCGAAGATGATCACGTTGGAATCAACCGCCATGCCCATGGTGAGCACAATGCCGGCAATACCCGGCAGCGTGAGCGTAAAGCCGACAACTGACATCACCGCAATCACCATTGCCAAATTGAACAGCAGCGCGACATCGGCAATCAGCCCGAACAATCCGTAAGCCACCACCATGAACACCATGACCAGTGCCAACCCGATGATGGCCGCATGGAAGCCTGCCCGAATGGAATCAGAACCAAGGCTTGGTCCAACCGTGCGCTCTTCAACTATGGTCAATTTTGCCGGCAGCGCACCAGAGCGCAGAACCACGGCAAGCTGTGCGGTTTCCTCCGTGGTGAAATTGCCGGATATCTGGCCAGAGCCGCCAAGAATGGGTTCGTTGATGTTGGGATAGCTCACAATGATATTATCAAGAATAATTGCAAAGGGCTTGCCCACATTTTCAGCCGTGAGCTTGCCAAACCGCATCGAACCCTTTTGGTTGAACTTGAAGGTCACCACCGCGCTGTTGTTCTGGTCAAAGCTCGGTTGCGCGTCACTCAGGTCAGCCCCGTCAACCGTGGCGCGGCTCGAGGTCTGCACCCACATGATTTGGTCCGGCCTTTCCTTGAGCGGCAGCGCCTTGCACTCCTGCGGCGGATTTTGATTGGCCCCGGTTGGCTGCTCCTGGCACAACAGCTGGAACGTGAGCTTTGCCGTGCGGCCGATCACATTCTTGACCTGATCAGGATTTTGGATGCCCGGCAACTGAATGGCGATGCGGTCCTTGCCCTGCTGCTGAATGGAAGGTTCCGAAGTGCCCAATGAGTTGATGCGGTTTTCAACAATCTTCAGGGATTGCTTGATTGCCAAGGCCACCTTCGCGTCAAAGCCTGCGTCGGAAAACGTGAACGTCACCAATTCATCTTGGTTGGCGAGGTCGTAAAGATTGACCGAGGTTCCCGTCGACAGCAGCCCGCCACCAAGCGGTTGCTGCAATTTCCGCATTTCAAGTTTGGCCGCATCCAGCGTTGCCACATCAGAGAGACGAACCGAAACGCCATTGTCGGATTTGGTAATGCCCTTGTAGCCAATCTTGGCTTCCCGCAAGGCACCACGAATGTCGCTCGAAAGCTGTTGCAGCAACTGGTCTTTCAGGTCCTTCTTGTCGACCTCCATCACCACGTTGGAGCCGCCCTGCAGGTCAAGCCCCAGCGTCATGGAGTGCGCACCAAGGGTCTTCACCAGCATCGCTTGCAAGGCCGGTGATGCCGCATTGGGCAGTGAAAACAATATGGCAATCAGTACGGAGCCCAGAATGGCAATCGTTTTAAGTCTGGAATATGGCAGCATGTATGATTACTTCACGTCGGCTTTGGCAGGCTCGCCCTTGGCACGCACATCGCTGATGCCCTGGCGCAACACACGCACCTTCACGCCCTCGCCAACCTCGACCAGCAGTTCCTTGTCATCAACAACCTTGGTCACCTTGCCGATGAGGCCACCGTTGGTGACAACCGTGTCACCGCGGGCAACCTTGCTGATCAATTCCTGGTGTTCCTTCATCTTGCGCTGTTGCGGGCGGATGAGCAGGAAGTAAAATACACCCATGATCATCACGAGCGGCAAAATCATGCCCATTAAGTCTCCCACGGCGGGCACTCCTGCAGATTGGGCATAGGCGGGGGTCACGAACATGGAGGCTCCTAAGTGATTTAACGGCCAGAAATGGCCCGTTACAGGTTTTGCCGGAATATAGCGATGGAATTGCGCATTGCAACCACGCGATTACACTCCCTTTACGCTTTGCGATTTGGGAGCTAAGAGCTTGCCATGCCAGTGAAATCTGAAAATATGCTGTTGCTCCGCGTGGCCGAAGCTTTGGAGCGCCTAGCACCTGTGCCACCAAAGCTCGATAAGCTTTCAGCCGCAAGTGCCTATGTCTGGCATGCCTCACCGCCATCCCTGCAACCCGTGGCAAAAGTCAACCGCGTTGATTTGCAGCTTCTCAAGGGTATTGATAACACCCGCGATACACTGCGCGAAAACACCCGGCGTTTTGCCAACGGCCTGCCTGCCAACAATGCACTTCTCTGGGGTGCCCGCGGCATGGGAAAATCCTCCCTCGTCAAAGCCATCCATCACCACGTCAACGAGCACCATGGTGGCAAATTGAAGCTCATCGAAATTCACCGCGAGGATATCGAAAGCCTCCCCACCCTCATGACCATCTTGCGCGCCTTGCCAAAACTCAGTTTCATCGTATTCTGCGATGATCTCTCGTTTGATGGGCAAGACGCCTCTTACAAGTCTCTCAAGGCTGCCCTGGATGGCGGCATCGAAGGCAGGCCCGACAACGTCATCCTCTATGCCACCTCAAACCGCCGCCATCTCCTGCCCCGCGACATGATCGAGAATGAAACCTCAACTGCCATAAACCCTTCAGAAGCCGTGCAGGAAAAAGTCTCCCTGTCGGACCGCTTCGGCCTCTGGCTGGGTTTCCACAACTGCTCGCAGGATGAGTTCCTCGAAATGGTAAGTGCCTATGCAGCCCACTTCAAACTCCCCGTCAAAACACCGGTGCTGCATGCCGGTGCCATTGAATGGTCGGTAACCCGTGGCAGCCGTTCCGGCCGCGTCGCCTGGCAATATATCCAGGATGTGGCAGGCAAAACCGGCACGAAGCTTAAATCCTAAAAGCCAAAGTCCGGCGTTGCTGCCGGGCTTTGACCTGCAGGGTTGGTAAACGTGTTAGTTGGA
>JANMPF010000294.1:0-5543 GCA_031369725.1 Rhodobiaceae bacterium
GCGCTCAAGGTCCAGAATCCGCGACAGAGGTGAGGCAGATTCACCTTTCTCACATCATCATCCTCGCGCACGCGGGGAGGTGGATCCAACTTCGGAGTGTAAGATAATCCTCTCCCCTTGAGGGACCGTTGCGTAATTCGAGTTTAATTGCATCAGGCCCTTCGAGGCCCACTGCGTGGGCACCTCAGGGTGAGGTAACATGTTGATTTCCCTCATGCTGAGGTGCTCACGGTCATCGACCGTGAGCCTCGAAGCACCGTGCAGAATAATTACGCAACGGTCCCCTTGAGGGAGAAGGTCCGGCAAAGCCGGGGATGACGACAGGGGGATCAGGTGAATCTGCCTCACCTCTGTCGCGGATTCTGGACCTTGAGCGCCATTGGGCTGGCGGGCTATTCTCAATTTCTCAACGGAGGAATGCAATGAAGTCTCATGCGCGGGTGGTGGTGGTTGGCGGCGGCGTCATGGGCGTGGGGCTGCTTTATCATCTGGCACTTGAGGGCTGGAGTGATGTTGTCCTGGTTGAAAAGGCTGAACTCACGTCCGGCTCCACCTGGCATGCCGCTGGCCAATGCCCGCAGTTCAATGGCTCGCTCAACATGTCGAAGGTGCATCTCTATGGCACGCAACTATACCCGCAATTGGAGAAACTCACCGGCCAAGCTGTATCCTGGCATGGCTGTGGCGGGTTGCGCCTGGCGATCACCGATGAAGAAGTGAACTGGTTCAAGTATGTTTACGGTGTGTCACGGCTTGCGGGCTATGAATGTGAAATCATTGGGCCTGCGGAAATCAGACAATATCACCCCTATCTTGAAACCTTCGGGGTGAAGGCCGCGTTTCACACAATCACCGACGGCCATGTGGCTCCTGCCGACATAACCTACGCAATGGCAGCAGGTGCCCGCCAGAAGGGCGCTGAAATTTACCGCCGGACACAGGTGATGGATATCAGGTTGTTGCCGTCAGGCGAATGGGAGGTGATCACTGACAAGGGCAACATCATCTGCCAGCATGTGGTGAATTCGGCGGGTTCCTATTGTGACGTTGTGGGTTCATGGACCGGCCATAATGTTCCCATTGCCAACATGCTGCACCACTACATGATCACTGAGCCGCTGCAGGAACTCATCGACCTCAAACTGGAATTGCCGGTGGTACGCGACCCCTATTCCCATGCCTATTTGCGCGAGGAAACCAATGGTGTGCTGGTGGGACCTTATGAAACAGAAACAGCGCATGTGTGCTGGGATGGCAATCCGCCTGCCTGGGATTTTGAAAGTGAGTTGATAGAACCGGAACTGGATCGTCTCCTGCCGTGGCTGGAGCGCGCCACGGAACGCCTGCCGCTATTTGGCAATGCCGGCTTGAAGTCGGTCATCTCCGGGGCAATTACCCACACGCCGGATGGCACCTATCTCTCAGGCCCAGCGCCTGGGCCAAAGAATTACTGGATGCATTGCGGGGCTTCCATTGGCATTTGCCAGGGCGGCGGTGCGGGCAAGTATTTGGCGCAGTGGATGGTTCACGGGCAAGCCGAAATCAACATGCGCGAATTTGATCCGCGCCGCTTCGGCAATTGGGCCAGCAAGGATTATACCACGGAAGTTTCCATCGCCGACTATCACCACATGTATTACTGCTACAAGCCGGGCGAGCAGCACCACGTTGGACGGGGTTTGCGGAAATCATCGCTGTTTGAAAAACTGAAATCCCACGGCGCGCAGTTTGCGCAGGTATTCGGTTGGGAACGGCCGCGCTGGTACGACACAACCGGCAAGGGTGAGGAGTTTTCCTATAAGCGGTCGAACTGGTTTGACGCCGTTGGCGAGGAGGCGCTGGCGGTGCGGGAGCGCGTGGGATTGATGGACCTTTCCACCTTTTCAAAATTCGAGGTGAAGGGGAAAGACGCTTACGCATTCCTCGAACGCATTTGTGCCAACAGGATTCCAACGAAGGATGGTGGCATCATTCTCGGCCATCTGCTGAATGAAAATGGTTTCATTGAATCGGAAATTACAGTCACGCGGCTGGGGGCGGAGCATTTCTATGTGCTGTCGGCAGCAGTGGCACAGCTGCATGACAAAGATCAACTGGAATGGCGCAAGCTCAGCACCGAAGCGGTTGAAATTACGGATGTTACCGATGACTACGGTGTGCTGGTTCTGGCTGGCCCAAGGGCGCGGGATGTTCTCAGGCAATGCACCTCAACTGATCTCACGAATGCGTCCTTCCGTTGGCTTACGGGCAAAGTGGCGGAGGTTTCCGGTGTGAGTAACGTGCGTCTCATGCGGGTGAACTATGTCGGTGAATTGGGCTGGGAATTGCATGTTCGCATGGCTGAGATGCCTAAAATATTCGATGACCTGCTAAAGACCGGGAAACCCTACGGACTGAAATTATTTGGCACCTATGCGATGAACTCACTTCGCATGGAAAAATCCTACCGCGGCTGGGGTTCGGAACTCACCACTGAAATTGGCATGTTTGAAGCTTCCATGGAGCGCTTCATTCGCCTCGACAAGGCAGATTTCATTGGCAAGGCTGCCACACTTTCCATGCAGAGCCACGGCCCCCGCACGAAACTCGTCTGCCTGGAGGTTGCCAACACGGATTCCGATTGCGTGGGCAATGAGCCAGTTTACCGTGATGGCAAGATTGCTGGCCTCACCACATCAGGCGGCTATGGCTTTGCGGTGAAGAAGTCGCTTGCCTTTGCCTATGTTGATCCAAGCTTGATCGAGGCAGGAACTGGTCTTGAAGTACTGATGTTTGGCGAAAAGCGGTCAGCCACGGTCATTCCAGAATCACCATGGGACCCGTCCAATGCGCGGCTTAAATCCTAAAGCGATGTCAAATTCTTGGTTGGCGGGATGTCTTCCCAGGAATTTCCTGCCGCAATGATGCAGGTTTTGCCAGCGGGCGAGGTCATCAGGATTGTCCATGTTCCAGCTTTTGACGTGTAGATCTCAAGCAGATTGGATTGGCCGGCAATTGCCAGTGCCTTGCCCTGCTCGTTGAATTTATCGGCCAAAGCTTTCACAAAATCCTGCCTGTTCCCGCACACTGTCGCGGCCTGGGCCGGGCTCGAGAGGGCCAGAATTACTGCCAACGCACCAAAAAAATGTAACTTAGACATATTTCCTCCAGTCTCGCCGTCCGAGGCGCCGCCGAAGGTTTTTACACCCCCTGAAGATTAGGCGGGCCCCGGAGCGGTTATGCCGATTAAATCGTTCATACTCAGCTCCAAAAACTCATACCTGCCCATCATGCGCCCAATACGTAAACGAATTGCGAATGGCTTCGTGATCGGTTAGCAAAGTGTTATGCTCGGCCCTCACCCCAAGCCGCTTATCGGAATTGCCCTGATGATCGCTGCCATGCTGGTCATGCCGTTTCTGGACGTGGTGGCCAAGTTTTTGGGCCAGCAGAATGTGCCGATTGTCGAGATCGTGTGGGGGCGCCTGGCGTTTGGCACATTGATGACAGCGCCACTGGTGGTTGGCAGTGAAGGTTTCAAAGGCCTTACACCACAACAGCCGCTTTTGCATCTGGCGCGCGCTTGTCTTGTAGCTGTTGCAACTGGATTGTTCTTTTGGGCACTTAAGTTCCAGGGCATTGCAGAAACCCTGGCGATCTACTTCGTGCAACCGCTTGTCGTTACAATGCTTTCACCGATTATTTTGGGTGAAACAGTCGGCTTGCGGCGCTGGGTGGCGGTCATTGTGGGGTTCATGGGAACGCTCATCATCATCCGCCCCGGCTTTCAAAATGTGAACCCCGGCATGTTGATGGCACTGGGTGCCGGCACGTGTTCGGGAATTTACATGCTGATCTCGGGCATTTTGGCAGGCCAAAATCGCGCCACGGCTTCAACCTTTCACACCAGTCTTGCGGGTGCGGTGCTGGTTTCAATCGTTGTGATTTTCTTTTGGCAAGCGCCAACCACACAGCAGTGGTTCATGTTCGCCTTGCTTGCCTTGTTTGCAACACTTGGCAATTATTTCGCCATCCGCGCTTTGGAATATGCCGAGGCTTCACTGCTTGCACCATTTGGCTACACAGAAATGATCAACGCAGTTGCGGCCGGTTGGTATTTCTTTGGAGACTTTCCTGACGGTTGGACATTTGTGGGCGTTGGCGTCCTCATCGTCTGCGCAATTTATATTTCATATCGCGAGAGGGGCAAAAAAACACTTACCTCCCATCAGACCCCGGACATTGCTCTCTAGGACTCGATAATTTTCTCAATCCGGCGGTCGGGAATGAACCACATCATGGCAACGGCAAAGTAGAGCGCTACCGAAATCCAAGGATTGAAAAACGCAAGCGCTATTCCTGCTGCATAGATGGCAATGGACAATTTTCCCTTGAAATCCGAGCCAATCGCTTTGGCAATGTCTGAGTCCTTGCCATGGGACTCGAGAATTTTGAACGTAAGTATCGTGTAGGCAGCACCTGCCAAAAGCAGATTGACTCCAAACAAAATCACCGGCCAGGTTGCAAAATGGTTTGCACCCATCCAGCCGGTCATAAACGGAATTAGCGACAGCCAAAACAGCAGGTGCAAATTGGCCCAGAGGATTTTGCCATTGATGTGCTTTACGGCATGGAAAAGATGGTGGTGGTTGTTCCAATAGATTCCGATATTGATGAAACTCAGGACGTAGCTCAGAAACACTGGGGAGAGTTCCATGAGCGCCTGCGGGGTAGGCTCATGGGGAGCTTTCAGCTCCAACACCATGATGGTGATGATCACGGCGATGACGCCATCACTAAATGCCTCAATTCGTCCCTTGCCCATCAGCGCCCCCTGCTTGGCTTATAAAGCCAACCTTTTTGTGCGATTCATCACAATAGGGCTTATTGGCTGAATTGCCACAACGGCATAACGCGGTTTTGGTCAGCCGGTTTATGGTGCGACCGGTGCCACTCACAACTTCCAGATTGCCATTGACGAGCAGCGGGCCGTTTTTCGATGGCGTTATATTGACAGGGCCGTTGCGGGCCGCCAGAACCTGGGACTCGCGCGTTGGGGGCTCGCCCGTTGCTGCAAATCCGGCAGCTGTATGGCTTCCATCGCAATAGGGTTTGGCCTTTGACTGTCCGCAGCGGCAAAGTGTTGCGCGAAAACCTTGCTCAACGCCGTCAATCATCAGGGGTGCATGAATAGCCAACGGGCCATTTTCCCTCACCCGTAGCGTGTTTACCAGGGGTGCGGTTTCGCCTGTGGCACCATCCACCCGTTGGTAACGAATTGCACCGGAAGGACAGTTGTGGGCAAGCTGAGCAATGCCTTCCGAACTGGCATTGTTGGGGTGAATCCATTCACCTTTCACATTAGGCACAAATACGTCTGGCCGATCCAAAACGCAGTTGCGCGAATGAATGCAGCGCGAGGCATCAAAATGAATGATGAATTCCCGCCCGCGAACAGTTTCAACTGTCATCACATACCGCCAAAAACACAAAAAATGATGTAACTGAGGTCAAAATGCAAGTGCAGTATAACGGAACTCAGAGGGCGACAGAAGGATCAGTTC
>JANMPF010000479.1:0-3173 GCA_031369725.1 Rhodobiaceae bacterium
ACGGGCTGCCTTGAAACCCATGTCAATCTCGCAGCCCTTGCCCGTTACCTCAGCCAGGAAGGTGCCACAATCAATAGCGACCCCGCGGCAGTGGCAACGGCCATTGTCGCTGGAAATACTGCCGCAACCGCCGCCGCCAAACAACTCGAAACCCATCTCGCCACCGGCATTGTCAACCTCACCAACATTTTCAATCCAAGCGACATTGTGCTCGGTGGCAGCCTGCGCCCCATTCTTGCTCTTGGCCTCGACACCCTGCGTGCAGAGGTGGCCCGCCGCATCATTCCCGGCATGCAGCAGCCGAATATAAACCTTTCGACAATCAGCCAGTTCGAATGCGCCATCGGCGCGGCCGCAATTGCCCATCATGAACAGTTCGACACAACTGCCCTTTCATTGGCATGAACCAAACTTAAATCTACCGTTTTCCGTCGCCGATGCCATTCAACGGCAAACCTCGCTTAAGCGATGGCTGCGCATATACAGGCTTGAAGCCAGGACGGGAACTTCCCCTCCACTTTCATTTCACCATCCCCCCGTTCGTCATTGCGGCGCACTTCCCCCCAATCCGTCATTCCGGCGCACGCCGGAATCTGGCGGAGCTTTGTCGTGGACGGGATTCCGGCTTCTCGCCGGAATGACGGATGCGGCGTAAAGGAATGACGCGTTTCGGAATGCTAAATTGTGCGTTGCACAATATCAGTTGATCCTTCACACTACGATTATGCGGGACGGTGAATTATCCATTCTGGTGGTTGATCAAAATCGCTTGCGGGCGGCAGTGATTGAGGCTGCCCTGCGCGAAGCAGGTCATAACCTCGTGTATATTACCCATGAAATCACCGGCTTGGTGCGCCGAATTGAAGAAACCGCACCGGACGTTATCGTCATTGATATTGAGAATCCCAACCGCGATGCCCTGGAAAGCCTGTTTCAGGTTTCACGCAGGGTCCAACGGCCGATTGCCATGTTCGTGGACCATTCCAACACGGCGATGATAGAGGCAGCCGTCGATGCTGGCGTTTCAGCTTATATTGTTGACGGCTTAAAGCGCGAAAGGGTGAAACCCATTCTCGATATGGCGATCATCCGTTTCAAGGCCTTTGCCAAGCTTCGTGGCGAACGCGACGAGGCCCAACAGGCGCTTGTTGACCGCAAGCTGATTGATCGCGCCAAGGGAATTCTGATGAAACAACGGAGCATCGATGAAGCTACGGCTTATGATTTGATGCGGCGCGCAGCCATGACAGAAAACCGGCGCCTGGCTGATGTCGCTCAAAGCCTTGTAACAGCGGCCGCACTAACTGGTGGGGGCAAGAAAGAGTGACATTGCAAACAGTTCACCTTGGATTCCTGCCCCTCACCGATGCGGCCATCCCGATCATCGCCCATGAAATGGGATTTGCGGCAGAGCAGGAAATTGCCCTCCAACTCACCCGTGAAACGTCGTGGGCAACACTTCGTGACCGATTGGCGATTGGCCATTTTGAAGCAGCGCATCTGCTGGCACCCCTGCCTGTTGCCTCTGCGCTGCATTTGATGCCGCTGTCGCCTCAGCTGATGGTTCCCATGGCGCTGGGGCTTGGTGGCAATGCCGTAACACTTGCCGCGGATCTGTGGAAGGCAATGGCTACGCATGGTGCAAATTCGCTTGCAACACCACGCGAGACGGGCAACGCCTTGCGGCTCATCTTGCAGGCACGTGCCCGCGCCAGCCTGCCCAAGCCGGTGTTTGGCATCGTTCATGCCTTCTCCTCACACTATTATGACCTGTGCTACTGGTTGGCCGAGTGCGGCATCAACCCTCGACGGGATGTGGCCTTTGCAGTCCTGCCGCCGCCGCTCATGGCGGACGCCATGGCAGCTGGCCAGCTCGACGGCTACTGCGTTGGCGAGCCGTGGAACAGCGTTGCGGCAGTGCGCGGGGTTGGAGTGATAGCCACAACCAAGTCCGCCATCTGGAAAGACAGTCCTGAAAAGGTGCTGGGAGTATTGCGCAGGTGGGCCGACGCACAGCCCGATACCTTGCGTGCCCTGCTCCGCGCATTTCACCGCAGCGCCGTTTGGTGTGCCGATCCGCAGAATGCCAGGGTGCTTGCAACGATCCTCGCCCTGCCCGGCTATATAGCGCAGCCTGTTGAGGTTATCCTGCCCGCCATCACTGGCAGAATGTTCATTGCGAATGCTGAGGTTGAAGTCCCTGGTTTCCTGTCCTTTGCTCCGCCAAAGGCAATCGTCGCCAGGGCATCTCACGCAGCATGGTTTTTCAGCCAGATGGTGCGCTGGGGACAGGTGGCTTGGTCGCCAGAAGGCCTTTCGCAAGCCGTGAGCAGTTTCGACGCACAGTTGCTATCTGAAGCTGATCCGCAATTGCCGCGGCAAAGCCAAACCGTCAGCGGATTTTTTGACGGTCGCACTTTCGATCCCAGGCAGGTGGAAGCCTACCTCGCATCGCTTCCCTTCTCCGCGGCTTAAATTTAATGCACGTTTGTGCATTGCACAATATTTATGCGCAATTTTGCAATTTATTTGATCTTTGTTCCCGAGCGTACATCGCCTCCCGTTCGTAACATGCTGTAATCAAGCGATAAAATTTTTTCACCCAATTGGCATGCGGCATGCAAGGGAGAGGCAAGCAACCACCGTTGGTTTCCATCAGAAGGCTCTCATACGGGCCGAACGGCAACGTCGCCGGAGTTTCAGAAGATCGCTTTTTATCCTCGGCGACCATCTCAAACCCCTGCGGCGTTTTTTGTTTTTGGAAACTTTGAAAGAAATTTTTTGGAGACCACCAGATGACCCAATTGAACTTCTCATCCACTCGCCGCGCCTTCATGAAAGGTGCAGCTTCAACTGCCGTCCTGCTCACTGCGGCCCGCCAGCTCCTGCCAAGCGGGGCCCATGCCGCAACGGCATCACCGGAAATGACGTCCGCAAAGCTGGGTTACATCGCGCTGACCGACGCAGCGCCCCTGGTTATCGCCAAGGAAAAGGGTCTCTTCGAAAAGTTTGGCATGCCCGGCGTTGAAGTAGTCAAGCAGGCCTCATGGGCAGCCACTCGCGATAACCTCGTGCTGGGCGGTGACGCCAATGGCATTGATGGAGCACATGTCCTTTCGCCCATGCCGTACCTCATCAGCACCGGCAAGGTGACGCAGAACAATGTGAAGGTG
>JANMPF010000462.1:0-2957 GCA_031369725.1 Rhodobiaceae bacterium
TCCGGCGTATTCCAGACCACCGTCAATCTTTCCGGCGGCAACCAGCAAAAAGTCGTGTTGAGCAAATGGCTGTTTTCAGGGCCCGACATTCTCATTCTCGACGAGCCGACGCGCGGCATTGACGTTGGCGCAAAATATGAAATTTACGGAATCATCAACAAGCTGGCTGAAGCAGGCAAGGCCGTGATCGTGATCTCGTCGGAGATGCCCGAACTCTTGGGTATTTCGGACCGCATTTATGTGATGAACGAAGGACGCTTTGTGGCCGAAATGCAGGCAAAGGACGCTACACAGGAAAAAATCATGCGGGCCATTATGAAATCTTGGGAAGACTGACATGACCGACGCTGCCGTTCACGCCGAAACACGGGCCGAAATCTTGCGGTTTGTGAAACGCAACATCCGCGACTACGCGTTGTTGCTTTCGCTGCTGGTGATCATGGTGTTTTTCCAGTTCACCACCAGCGGCACCTTGTTCAAGCCGGTGAACATGACAAACCTCATTTTGCAAAACAGCTATATTGTGGTGATGGCCTTGGGCATGTTGCTGGTGATTGTGGCAGGCCACATTGATTTGTCTGTGGGATCGGTTTCCGGGTTCATTGGGGCCGTGGCCGCGGTTTTGATGACTGGCACATCACCTCACCCTGAAATATTTGGCTTGCCCAAAATTGATTTTGCCACAACGATGGTCATTTGCATTGCTCTCGGAGGTATGATTGGGGCCATACAAGGCTACTTTATAGCCTATTATAAAATCCCGGCCTTCATCGTGACCTTGGCGGGCATGTTGATCTTCAAAGGCTTGCGGCTCTCGGTTTTGGGTGGCGCCTCAGTTGGGCCGTTCCCGAAAATGTTCCAGCTTCTGAGTTCAGGTTATTTGCCCGATGTATTCAGTATTGATTTGTTTGGTGGTCCCTTCAATCTTTTGGCACTGTTGCTGGGTGTGATCAGCACTGCTGCGATTGTATTTTTCAATTTCAAGGAGCGCCGCAGTCAATTGCAGCACGGCCTGGCGGAAGAACCCAGCATTATCTTTGCCGGCCGCAATCTTTTGATCGCGGTGGCATTCATCGGCTTCAGCCTGCTAATGGCCAAATACCGGGGCCTTCCCAATGTGCTGATCGTCATGTTTGCACTCATCGCCCTGTTTGTGTTTCTCACCACCCGCACCACATTCGGCCGCCGGATTTATGCAATGGGCGGCAATGAAAAAGCCGCCAAGCTTTCAGGCGTCAATACGGAAAAGCTCACGTTCCTCACCTTCACCATCATGGGCGCACTTGCGGCCCTTGGGGGTCTCATTTTTGCCGCCCGCCTGAATGTGGCAACCCCCAAGGCCGGTGACGGGTTTGAGCTGGAAGTGATTGCGGCTTGCTTCATCGGCGGTGCTGCAACAACGGGCGGCGTTGGTAAAATTGTGGGTGCTGTAATTGGTGCGTTCATCATTGGCGTGATGAACAACGGCATGTCGATTATGGGCGTTGGCATTGACTGGCAACAGGTGATCAAAGGTGTTGTCCTGTTGCTCGCCGTATTCCTCGATGTCTATTACAAGAACAAGGCCTGAAGCCTCCTCTGCCAAAAAAAGTGGAGCCGGTACAGGGTGGGACTGTACCGGCTCCTTAACCCGGCGGTTGGGGGGATTGGGGGGGACGCCGACCGGGCCAATCTCGAAATTTGATCAGCGGTGGGTTCTTGTGGCGATGTAGCCGCTGCTGATCGTTTCATCCTTTTCCAAAGCTACCCATTGCAGGGGATCACTCTGGGATTGCCGTTTCAGAAATTTGTAGTTCGTTTCATTCCAGCGCAGCACGTCGTTGCGCCGATTATCGAGTACAAAGTCGCCACCGTCTGTTGTCACCGATAATACCGCATGGCCATCGCCATTTTCATCAAGCACCACCGTAATCAGCAGGGCATCGACCGCAAAGCCAAGCCCTTGAAGGAAGCGCTTCTTGAGCAATACATAATCTTCACAGTCGCCCGCATCCGTGGGGTAGGCCCAGCGCTCCGGTTCGCCATATAAATCCTGGTCGCTCACCGGTGCTATTTTGTGGTTTACATAGGTGTTCACCTGATAGAGCAAATTCCAGCGCGCCGGCGTCATTGACAACTTGTCGGTCTTGCCGCCTTTGGTTTTGCACTCATCCTGGTTGGTGGCACAAAACTGCACGTAGCCAATGGGCGGCAGCGTTTTGCCAAACTCGCTTTCAAAATATTTTCCGGACTGGCTGCCAGCAAACTTGGATGCGCTGTCGAGGGCGGAAGCCGTCGTCGCATTAGCCAACAATCCAATGAGTGCCGCCCCCGCAGCAGTCCTGATGTTCATTTGAAACCCCATGACGTTTTTTATTGTGGCTTCAATATACCTGTGCCGCATTTCAGCCACGTTCAGATCAGTGCTATAAGTCTATGAAAATACTAGGCATTCCAGTACGGATTTATTAACCACGGCGGGGGTTGCTTTCGCCCATTTGCCCTGTTATTCCCGCATTATTCGCAAATGACGTGCGGTCGTGGCGGAATTGGTAGACGCACTACCTTGAGGTGGTAACGGGGAAACTCGTGGAGGTTCGAGTCCTCTCGACCGCACCATTTTTCGTCCCAAGGGCGAAAAATGTCCGGCCCAGCTCGCAAGCGCGAAGACTCCACCCCACCTCCGTCATTCCGGCGAAGACTCCACCCCACCTCCGCCCGCCCAGGATGCTTTTGAAACATCCCGCCTCTGCCAAGCGGTTGGTTAAGGAGACTGGCTGTTGGCTGTCCGCTCGCGCCACATATCCCTTGCACTTTCGAGAATGGCGGCAACTGTAATCAAGGCTACGCCGAAAATTTCCCGCAGGCCAAACGGCTCGCCGGACCATAAGGCTGAACTTATGGCAGCGGCACTGATTTCGGTCATGTAGAGCACGCCCACAATTGCGGGTGCGAGCTTCGGCACCGCCCACATGGAT
>JANMPF010000502.1:0-3116 GCA_031369725.1 Rhodobiaceae bacterium
GTGAGCAAGGGACCCACCACCGTAATGCCACCCAGCTGCTGCAGCATTTTGGTGGAGATTGAAGCAGAATGTGCGGCCGGCATCACCAGAACGTTGGCAGGACCGGTCAGGCGGCAAAACGGATACTGGGCCATGACTTCGCGTGACAGGGCAACGTCGGCTGCCATTTCGCCATCATACTCAAAATCCACCTTGCGCTTATCAAGCACGGACACGGCATTGATGACATATTCGGCGCGTTCACCGCGGGGGTAGCCGAAGGTGGAGTAAGACAGGAAAGCAACGCGCGGCTCATAACCAAAGCGCCGTGCAACGCCGGCGGCTTCCTGGGCGATGTCAGCGAGTTCTTCGGCCGTTGGAAGTTCGTGAATGGACGTATCGGCAATAAACACGGTGCGGCCACGCACCAGCGCCATGGACACGCCGATGGGCCTGTGGCCGGGGCGGTTATCGATGGCGCGGCGCACGTTATCAAGCGCTACCGAGAAATTTCGCGTGAGTCCCGTCACCAATGCATCAGCGTCGCCCATGGCTACCATGCAGGAGGCAAAAACGTTACGGTCCTGATTTACAAAGCGCTGGCAATCACGAAACAGGAAGCCCTTGCGTTGCAGGCGCTCGTACAAGAAGTTCGCATAATCAACATTGCGATCAGTAATGCGGGCGTTGAGAATTTCCACGTCTTCGTGAAGTTCCAAACCACTGGCGCTGAGAGTCCTTGCAATTTCAGTTTCGCGGCCAATGAGAACGGCCTTGCCGAGGCCTGCAGTTGCAAAGCTGTTGGCAGCACGAATCATGCGGTCCTCTTCACCTTCGGCAAACACCACGCGCTTGGGCTTGGTACGCACTGAATCGTAAACCGCCTGCAGGGTTCCAGCGATTGGATCGAGGCGGGCTGAGAGCTGTGCTGCATATTCATCGAGATCGGCAATGTGTTTGCGGGCCACGCCAGATGCCATGGCGGCCTTTGCAACAGCTACCGGAATTCTTGAAATGAGGCGGGGGTCGAAAGGCACTGGAATAAGATAATCAGGTCCGAAATTCAGCCGTGAGCCGTGATAGGCGGCTGACACTTCATCGGGCACATCCTCGCGCGCAAGGCTCGCCAAGGCCTGGGCGGCCGCAATTTTCATGTCTTCATTGATGGTGCGGGCGCGCACATCAAGTGCGCCCCTGAATATATAGGGGAAACCCAACACGTTGTTGACCTGGTTGGAATAGTCAGACCGGCCGGTTGCCATGATGGCATCGGATCTTACTTTGGCGACTTCTTCGGGGAGAATTTCCGGGTCAGGATTGGCCATTGCAAATATGATGGGGTTTTTCGCCATGCTCTTGACCATGGCAGGGGTCAACGCACCTGCCACGGAGAGGCCAAAGAACACGTCGGCTCCTTCCATTGCATCTGCCAGGCTACGGGCTTTGGTGGGGGTGGCATGGGCGGATTTCCACTGGTTCATGCCTTGCGTGCGGCCCTGGTATACAACACCTTTTGAATCGGCGAGGATGACGTTGTCACTGGGAACGCCCATGGATTTGATGAGTTCGATACAGGCGATGGCGGCCGCCCCTGCGCCATTGCACACGAGCTTGAAATCCTTGAGATCGCGCTTGGTGATGTGCAGTGCATTGATCAAGGCCGCGGTGGCAATGATTGCAGTTCCATGCTGGTCATCATGGAAGACGGGAATGTCCATGATTTCGCGCAGGCGCTGTTCGATCATGAAGCATTCAGGGGCCTTGATATCTTCAAGGTTTATGCCGCCAAAGGAGGGCCCCAAATAACGCACGGCACCGATAAATTCATCAACGTCCCTGGTATCGACTTCAAGGTCAATGGAATCCACATCGGCAAAACGCTTGAACAGAACAGCCTTGCCTTCCATCACGGGTTTTGAAGCAAGTGCTCCCAAATCACCAAGGCCCAAAATGGCGGTGCCATTGGTAATGACGGCCACCAGGTTTCCCTTTGCAGTATAATCATAGGCCGCATCCGGGTTTTCGGCGATGGCGCGCACGGGCACTGCAACCCCTGGGCTATAGGCCAGAGACAGGTCGCGCTGGGTGGCCATGGGCTTGGTCGGGTTGATTTCGAGCTTGCCGGGCTTGCCACGAGAGTGGAATTCAAGAGCTTCCGCATCAGTAATTGAAGGACGCTTGTGGATCTTCCTATCGGTGCTCATTGATATGATTTCCAATTTCCCTGTGAGTTCATGAGTCTAGAGGGGGCGGGCGCAATCCTCAAGCCTCTAAATTTTACAAAAGAGGGATGACAGGGCCATGTCATTATCTGTTATAGAACAGCCATGAACGAGATGGCGACGATTTCAGGGGCGCAAGGCGGGGCAGAAAAGCCCACGCCCATGATGGCGCAATTCCTGGAAATCAAGGCGGCTTACCCGGGCTATCTCCTGTTTTACCGCATGGGCGATTTTTACGAGCTGTTTTTTGAGGATGCGGAAACGGCTTCGCGTGCCCTTGGTATTGCACTGACCAAGCGTGGCAAGCACTTGGGCATAGATATCCCGATGTGCGGGGTTCCCATTCATGCGGCCGACCAGTATTTGCAAAAGCTCATTCGGCTGGAACACCGGGTGGCTGTCTGTGAGCAGATGGAAGACCCTGTCGAAGCCAAGAAGCGTGGGGCCAAATCCGTAGTGCGACGAAGTGTCGTACGGCTGGTGACGCCCGGAACGCTCACCGAAGACACGCTGCTGGAATCGCGTTCCAACAACTATGTGGCCTGCCTTGCCACAACCCGCGGCAATCAGGAGATGGCGCTTGCCTGGGCTGACATTTCTTCTGGCGAATTTTCAACCATTCTTACAGATGTCAAGCGTCTGGCTGCTGATCTGGCACGGCTTGAACCGCGCGAAATTATTTTGAGCGATGGTTTGGGCGACGACGCTGCCATGCACGGCATTCTCGAGACAACCGGGGCTGCGGTCACCATGCTACCTCACTCGCATTTTGACAGCACATCAGCCGAAAAACGCCTGAAGGAGCATTTCAATGTCGCGACTTTTGACGGCTATGGCGCTTTTTCGCGGGCCGAAATCGCAAGCCTTGGTTCACTTCTTGGTTACATTCTTCTCACGCAAGTTGGCAAAGTTCCG
>JANMPF010000521.1:0-2490 GCA_031369725.1 Rhodobiaceae bacterium
CCGCCTTCGAATTCAATGAAGCGCGTCATGGGCGGTTACCGCCCATGTTTGTTTTGGCCTCAGCGGATCGCAAAACCGCTGCACACTTTTGCGGCTGATGCATCAGAAATATCCTTCCTGCTTTTTCTTTTCCATGGAGGCTGCCTGGTCCTTGTCGATGACGCGACCCTGGCGCTCAGAAGAAGTGGCGACCAGCATTTCCTCGATGATATCAAGAAGAGTGGTGGCGTTTGAATCAATGGCACCGGTGAGTGGATAACACCCGAGGGTGCGGAAGCGAATGTTGCGGATTTCCGGGGTTTCGCCTGGATTGAGACGCATGCGCTCATCATCGACCATGATCATTTGGCCATCGCGCCACACGACGGGGCGGGGGGCAGCAAAATAGAGCGGCACAATCGGAATGTTTTCAATATGGATATATTGCCAGATGTCGAGTTCGGTCCAGTTCGACAATGGAAATACGCGGATGGATTCACCCTTGTTCTTGCGGGCGTTATAAAGGTTCCATAATTCAGGGCGCTGGTTCTTGGGGTCCCAGCGATGCCTTGTATCGCGGAAGGAGAAAATGCGTTCCTTGGCACGGGACTTTTCTTCGTCGCGGCGGGCACCGCCAAAGGCTGCATCAAAGCCATATTTATCGAGTGCCTGCTTGAGGCCATCGGTTTTCATGATTTGGGTGTGAAGGGCGGAGCCATGGTCGAAGGGGTTAACGTTCTTCGCGACGCCGTCCGGATTGATGTAAACGATAAGATCAAGACCCAAACGCCTGGCGGTTTCATCGCGCAAAGCAATCATGTCACGGAATTTCCAGCGCGTATCCACATGCATCAAGGGAAAGGGCGGCTTTGAGGGATAAAATGCCTTCATGGCAAGATGCAGCATGACGGCGGAATCCTTGCCTACGGAATACAGCATCACCGGCTTTTCGCATTCGGCGGCCACTTCGCGGATGATGTGGATGGATTCTGCTTCGAGCCTTTCGAGGTGGGAGAGCTTCTTCAGGGTGGGCACCTGCTGCATTGCAATATCCTTATTCGGACTGGGTATATGGCGCGGTCTCTGGATAAAGGCAAGGTTGGACTTGCTCCGGACTTGGCTTTGGGTTTAGTGAATGATCAGGGGACGTCATGAAAAGCCAGACCAAGAAAAAAACCGACAAGAAGGGCTTGCCGTATCAAGAGCCGCACCAAACCGCCACTTCGCGCGACAAGTTGCTGGAAGAGGCCATCGGGCGTGAAGTCAAGGGCTTTCGGGAAAAGCTGGGCCTGACGATTTCCGAGCTTGCCAATGCCGCTGCCATGTCGGCTGGCATGTTGTCCAAGATCGAGAATGGCGCCACATCGCCATCGCTTGCCTCATTGCAGGCGTTGGGAAAGGCCCTGCAGGTGCCGGTGACGGCACTGTTTCGCGGCTTTGAAGAAATCCGCGATGCTTCGTTTGTGAAAGCGGGGCAAGGGTTAACCATTGAGCGGCGTGGCACGCGGGCTGGCCACCAATATCAATTGCTCGGCCATAGCCCGCACGGGCCGGTGATGGTTGAGCCCTATATGATCACGCTTACGGCGCAATCGGACGTATTTCCCACCTTCCAGCACAGCGGACTGGAAATGCTCTATATGCTGGAAGGCAATGTTCTGTATCGCCACGGGGATAAAACCTATGACATGCATCCCGGCGATACGCTGTTTTTTGACGCCGATGTGCCGCACGGGCCAGAGGAACTCAAGAAGCTGCCGGCGCGCTATTTGAGCGTTATCAGCTATCGGCGGGAAGAGTGATTGACAAAGTAGCTACCGGTAGCTACATTTTGATCCATGGATATTTCAGTTAAAGAAGCCAAGAACAGACTATCGGAACTGTTGCACCTTGCGGAAGCAGGTGAAACGGTGGTTTTGACACGCCATGGCAAGCCGGTGGCTGACTTGGTTCCGCACAAGGAAAAGCGGGGCGGGATTGATTGGGAAGCAGGTGCTCAATTCATGAAAGAGCATGGAATTGATAAAGTTGTCACTTACATTTCGCCGGACTTTGACGATCCGCTACCCGAGGACTTTCTGATTACGCCTACGTCAGATAAAGTATGATTCTTCTTGATACCCACATTGTCCTTGCCTCGCTTGGCCAGGTTGATCTATCGCTTCCTCAATCAATTCAAACCAAGTTGCGGCAAGGTAACAGCACTAGCGTGAGCGTTGTTTCGATTTGGGAAATTGCAATCAAGTTCCGGTTAGGCAAATTGACACTGAATATTTCTATCGCAGACGTTCCCGAGTTTCTCGAACGTCAAAACATGATAGTTCTACCCATTCAATCGCAACATACGTTTGCTGATATTGGCCCTGAGCCAATTACCAAAGATCCGTTTGATCGCCTTCTGTTGGGAGTTTGCGCTAGTGAACGGCTGAAACTTTTAACGCTTGACGACAAGTTGGTTGATCACCCCTTGGCCTGGCGCAAAAATTGAATGGAAAAATTTGCATGAAGCCG
>JANMPF010000001.1:0-2217 GCA_031369725.1 Rhodobiaceae bacterium
AAACTCCAACCTGATAACCGATGTGGTCAAGAACTGGACCCACAGTGATACCATGGGCCGCTTCACGGTTAACGTAAGTGTTGCCTATGACAGCGACGTTGAATTGGTAAAGACACTTCTTTTCCAGCTCACCAAGGCCCATCCCAACGTACTCACCTATCCTGAACCCGTGGTTACGCTGCAAAAATTTGGTACCTATTCGCTGGATTTTGAAATCAAAGGCACTGTGGGCGATGTGTTTTACGGCGTGTTCGTTGCAAGCGACATTCGCTTTGCCATTTTGAAGGCCTTCAAGGAGAAGGCGATTGTCATCCCGGTTCCTGCAGCAGTGAGTGTTGTGCGATGAGTAAAAATACCGGCCTTGCCTTGCTGCAAAAATACATTGACGAAGGCGAATGGTCGTCCATGAGCGCCATCATGGACATGAAAGTGATTGCGGCAACCGATGGCACGGCAACAATCGAGGCCTTCCCATCGCCAAAATTCTACAATCCGCAGCAACGCATTCATGGCGGCTATGTGGCAACCCTTATCGACACGGCTTTGGGCTGTGCCGTGCAAACCAAACTCGCCAATGGCATTGGCTTTGGCACCATTGAACTGAAGGTGAACTACGTGCGCAAGCTGGTGGCGGAAACCGGTCGCCTGGTGTGTGTGGGAACCGTGCTGCACGCGGGCCGCACCATGCTGACTGCCGAGGCCAAGGTTGCAGGCCCCGATGGAAAGCTTTATGCCCACGGTTCTGGAACATTTTTGGTTTATCCCTGATGCAGGCAAATACAGTCGTTAAGGCCGGAAACGTCATGTTTTCAAATGCAGCACCTCTGGCGCTGATTGCCGGTCCCTGCCAAATGGAAAGCCGTGACCACGCGTTCATGATGGCAGGCAACCTCAAGGACATTTGTGCCAGACTTGGCATCGGGCTCGTCTATAAGTCCTCGTTTGACAAGGCCAACCGCACCAGCCTTTCTGGAACGCGCGGGCTGGGGCTGGAAAAATCACTTGCCGTATTTGCCGACATTCGCAAAGAATTGGGCTTGGCGGTGATCACCGATGTGCATGAGATTTCCCAATGCAAGGAGCTGGCACCCGTCATTGATATCCTGCAGATCCCTGCATTCCTTTCGCGGCAAACGGATTTGCTGGTTGCGGCAGCCAAAACGGGCTGCGTGGTGAATGTCAAGAAGGGGCAGTTCCTTGCCCCATGGGACATGCAGAATGTGGTGCAAAAACTGGTGGCATCTGGCAATCCCAACGTGCTTCTTACTGAACGCGGAGCAAGCTTTGGCTACAACACACTCGTGTCAGACATGCGCTCGCTCCCCATCATGGCCGAGACGGGTGCGCCAGTGATTTTCGACGCCACCCATTCTGTGCAGCAGCCCGGCGGGCAGGGTACGTCATCGGGCGGTGACCGCCGCATGGTGCCGGTGTTGGCGCGCGCCGCGGTGGCCGTGGGCGTGGCAGGTGTGTTTGTAGAAACCCACCAGGACCCCGACAACGCACCCTCCGATGGCCCCAACATGCTGCCACTCAAAGCCATGGAAGGCTTTATCGCGAAACTGATGGCACTGGATCGAGTTGCAAAGGCCGTCTGGCAGCAAGCCTGACTGAAATGATGCCAGCCGCCAGAATGAGGCCAAGGCCTGTAAGCGTGGTCCACCGCGGTATCTCGTTAAAAAACAGAACGCCCCACATGGGTGCCCAGATCATGCCCGTGTATTCAAACACCGTCACCAGATTTGCATCCGCCATCCGGTAGGCCTGCGTGAGAAGCGACATGGCAACGGCGGCAATCACGCCGCAAAGTCCCATGAGAACAAGATCATGAAGCTTCGGCCAAATCCACGGACGCACCAGGAAATCCAGGCTTGGATGAATTGAATGATCAATTCGCAGGGCCGCCAACACGGCCGCGATTAGCACGGCACCCGTGAGGTAAGTGACATTTTGATAGAAAGCCATGACGGTCGCGGGTTCCGAGACACCCAGCTTTCGCGCAATGATCATAGCAAGCGCATAGGTGACAGCGCTGGCGAGGCTGAAAAGTGCGGCTGAATCAAACAGGGCTGTGCCAGGTTGCAGAATAATCAGCACCCCGGTGAACCCAAGTGCGACAGCCGCCCATGACTGGGCGGAGACCTTTTCACCCAGCATGGGAACCGAGAGAACGGTTACAATGATGGGTGCCGCAAAGAACAATGCGATGGCTTCCGC
>JANMPF010000014.1:0-10789 GCA_031369725.1 Rhodobiaceae bacterium
AAATGGTCAACGAGGTTATTAAGGTTCTGGCCAAATGGCCAGGCTGGGAACGTTTGAACAATGTCACAACCTGACGCCAAGCACCGCGACACTGTTTCTGTTGCCCTCGGCAACCGGACCTATGATATTCATATCGGCGAAAGTTTGTTGCGCGAGGCAGGCCACTATATCGCCCCGCTCTTGAAGCGCCCTTTCACCGCCATCGTCACCGATGAGAATGTGGCCACGCTTCATTTGAAGGCCTTGCAGACGTCACTTGCCGCAGCTGGCATAAGGTCAGTTGCCATCATTTTGCCCGCTGGCGAGAAAACCAAAAGCTTTGCAGCCTTGGGCGACCTCTGTGAAAAGCTGCTGGGTGCAGGCGTTGAGCGCCGCGACAAGATCATTGCCCTGGGTGGCGGCGTGATTGGCGATCTCGCGGGCTTTGCCGCTGCCATATTGAGGCGCGGGCTCGACTTCATTCAAATTCCGACAACATTGCTTGCCCAGGTCGATTCATCGGTCGGTGGCAAGACCGGCATCAACACCGCCCACGGCAAGAACCTTGTGGGTGCCTTCCAGCAGCCTGTGCTGGTTTTGGCTGATACAAAGCTGCTCGAAACCCTGCCGCGCCGTGAATTGGCGGCAGGCTATGCAGAGGTTGCAAAATATGGCCTGCTTGGCGACCTTGCTTTCTTTGAATGGCTTGAAGCCAACGCCGAACTTCTCATGCGCGGTGATGCCCAAGCCCGCAGCTTTGCCATTCACCAGAGCTGTAGCGCCAAGGCAGCAATCGTTGCTGAAGATGAAACCGAGCAAGGCGATCGCGCCCTGCTCAATCTCGGCCACACTTTTGGCCACGCCCTTGAACAAGCCACCGGCTACAGCAACCGTCTGCTCCATGGCGAAGGTGTGGCCGTGGGGTTGGTGCAGGCCTTTCGCTTTTCCGAACGCCTCAAGCTTTGCCAGCAAGGCACCGCAGACCGGGTGGCCAAACACCTGAAAAGCGTTGGCCTGCCAACCCACATGAGCGACATTGAAGGTTCACTGCCGCCCGTAGCCGATCTCGTGCGAACCATGCGCCAGGACAAGAAAGCCCAAGGCGGCAAACTTACCTTCATTCTCGCCCGCGGCATTGGCGATGCATTTATCGCCCGCAATGTTCCTGACCAGGACGTGATAGAATTCTTGCAAGAGGACTTAAAACGAAAATGAGTTTCGAACTTGGATTACCAGCACTCGCAATTGTCTTTCTGCTTCTGATGTCGGCATTCTTTTCCGGCTCGGAGACTGCACTCACCGCCACCTCGCGCGCCCGCCTCACCGAATTGGAGCGTCGCGGCAACAAGCGCGCATCCATCGCATTGTCACTCACCAAGATGCGTGAACGCCTGATTGGCGCACTTCTGCTTGGCAACAATGTGGCCAACATTACCGCATCCGCCATCGCCACTGCAGTACTCGTGAAAGCTTTCGGTGATACCGGTGCCGTTATAGCGTCAGGTGTGATGACTGTGCTGGTTTTGATCTTCGCTGAGGTCATGCCCAAGACCTACGCCATCGTTTACCCCGATCGCTTCGCCTTGGCCGTGGCACCAATTGTGCGCCTGTTGGTTGCCATTTTTGGCCCCATCGTCATTGCCGTTGAATACATCGTCAAGAAAACCTTGGGGCTCTTCGGCGTCGATGTTGCAAATGTCGATAATGTTCTCTCAGCCCATGAGGAATTGCGCGGTGCCATCGACCTTCACCACAAGGAAGGCAGCTTCGTCACCAATGACCGCAACATGATGGGCGGCATTCTTGACCTCAAGGACCTCGAGGTTCTCGATATCATGATCCACCGCACGAAAATGACCATGATCGATGTGTCAGACAGTCCCGAAAAGATTGTCAGGCAGGTCATCAAGTCTGGCCACACGCGCATCCCTGTGTGGAAAGACAAACAAGACAACATTGTCGGCATCCTGCATGCAAAAAATCTTTTTGCCGCCCTGCAGGAGCACGGTGGCGATTCCACCAAGGTGAACATCGAGGAAATCATGGGTGCCCCCTGGTTTGTCCCCGACACACGCCCCCTCGAAGACCAGCTCAAGGCCTTCCTCCGCCGCAAGACCCATTTCGCAATTGTGGTTGACGAATATGGCGAGGTCCAGGGTCTCATCACGCTGGAAGACATTATCGAGGAAATCATCGGTGACATCAATGACGAGCATGATCACGAAACCGCCGGCATCAAGCAACAGGCGGATGGATCGTATATTGTCGATGGCTCAGTGCCTTTGCGCGATCTCAACCGCACCTTCAATTGGAACTTGCCCGATGAAGAGGCAACCACCCTTGCAGGCCTTGTCATCCACGACGCCCGCATGATTCCTGATGTGGCGCAGGTTTTCAATTTCCACGGTTTCCGCTTTGAGGTGTTGAAGAAGCGCAGGCACCAGGTAGTGTCGATCCGGCTAACGCCGGAAAAGCCCGCTACTCCTTTGGTGCCTTAGCCTCAATTGCCAGCGCGTGAACCCGTTCTTTCAATTCATGTTGCAAAACCGCATTGATCATCCGGTGTTGCTCAACCCGTGATTTGCCCTGAAATGCCCGTGCGACAATCTTGACCCGAAAGTGGCTCTCCCCATCTGGCCTGGCACCGGAATGCCCATGATGCTGGGCCGATTCATCAATTACCGTGAGGGAAATGGGTGTGAATGCCTGCCTGAGCTTCGATTCCAGTGTTTTTCCGACCAATCCCAAAATCATTTTGCCTCCACAGCTTGTTCAGGGTTGCGACTTTCGCTTCATATCCCCATAATCATGCGCCATGAAACTTGATTCAAAATATTTCGACAAAATTCGTATCAAATCCGGTCCCAACAAGAAGGAACCGGCTGCACCTGCCATGTGCGAATGGCCAGGTTGCGCCAAGCCTGCCCGTCACAAGGCGCCAAAGGGACGTGGTGCCGAGGGTCAATTTCATAATTACTGCACCGCCCATGTGCAGGAATACAATAAGACCTACAACTATTTTGAGGGCATGAAGGATAATGACGTGGCGGGCTTCCAGAAAGACGCCCAAACCGGCCACCGGCCCACCTGGAAGCTCGGTCAAAATGCCGCTGCCGCCAACAACGCCTATGCCAATATCAACGGCATCCGCCGCAAGGCCCGCAATGTGAACGATCCCTTCGCCATGTTCACGGCAGCACAAGAAGCGGCCAAACCAAGCCGCAGCCTGCGCCGTGGTGAACTTAAGGCGCTCAATACCTTGGGCCTTGATGAGAATGCCACGGCGGATATGGCCAAGTCCCAATATAAAACCCTAGTCAAGCGCCTGCATCCGGACGCCAACGGCGGCAGCCGCGAGAACGAGGAAACGCTGAAAGCCGTTATCCATGCCTATGACACATTGCGCACCAGCGGTTTCTGTTAATGCGTCAAACTTGCCGTCGGACAAACAACCCGTTAGAACCCTAAGGCTTCCACCACACGTAAACACAAGAGTTATGATCACATGAATAGTATGGCCCATGCCGAAACCCTCGCAATGCCCGATACCACGGCATCGGTCAGTCAGCTATTTGGCTTTGAGACCAACATGGTGGTACCTGCCTATTCCAAAACCGGCGATCATGTGCCCGATTTCGACGAGGACTATCTCTTCAATCGCGAAACCACACTGGCTATTCTGGCAGGCTTTGCCTTCAACCGCCGCGTGATGATCACCGGCTACCACGGCACCGGCAAATCCACCCATATTGAACAGGTGGCAGCCCGCCTGAATTGGCCCTGCATCCGCATCAATCTGGACAGCCACATCAGCCGTATTGATTTGATCGGCAAGGACGCCATCGTCCTGCAGGATGGAAAACAGATCACCGAATTTCGCGAAGGCATTTTGCCGTGGTCATACCAGCGCAACGTGGCACTCGTGTTTGATGAATATGATGCTGGCCGCCCCGATGTGATGTTCGTGATCCAGCGTATTCTGGAATCCTCCGGCAAGCTGACGCTGCTTGACCAGTCGAAAGTCATTCGCCCCCACAAGGCCTTCCGCCTGTTTGCCACGGCAAATACTGTGGGCCTGGGCGATACCACCGGGCTTTACCATGGCACCCAGCAGATCAACCAGGCCCAGATGGACCGCTGGTCGATCGTGTCGGCCTTGAACTACCTTCCCCATGATGAGGAAACCGGCATCGTGCTGGCCAAATGCAAGGCCTATCGCAACGACAAGGGCAAGAAGACCATTTCCAACATGGTGCGCATTGCCGACCTCACGCGCAATGCCTTCATGCAAGGCGATCTTTCAACCGTGATGAGCCCGCGCACCGTGATCACCTGGGCCCAGAACGCTGAAATTTTTGGCGATCTCGGTTTTGCCTTCCGCCTTACGTTTCTGAACAAGTGCGATGAGCTCGAGCGCCCGGTCGTGGCCGAGTTCTATCAGCGTTGCTTTGGCGAGGAGTTGCCGGAGTCTTCTGCCCACGTTGCCATCGCCTGATAGACATGGCCCAGCGTGAAGGCAGAGTGGAGGAATTCAAGCGGGTCCTGGGCACCGCCATGAAGACGATTGCCGTCGAACCGGAATTGACGGTGATCTTCGGCAGTGAGGCACCGGCATTATCGGGAAAGAAAGCCAAGCTTCCGCAAATCACCAACACGGTTAGCGCCCAGGAAATTGCCATCACCCGTGGCCTCTCTGATGGTTTCGCTCTCAGGCTCTCCAACCACTCCGATACCGTGCACAGCAGGTACCGCCCCGACGGCAAAAACGCCCGTGCCGTGTTTGAAGCCGTTGAACAGGCCCGCATCGAAGCGCTGGGTTCCAACGCCATGCCGGGAATGGCGCAAAATTTGACCGCCGTTTTGGAAGACCGTTACAACAAGGCTGTGGTCAACCGCTCCACCAACCGCAAAGATACTCCCCTTGAAGAAGCTGTTGCCCTCATGGTGCGCGAACGCCTGACGGGTGAAGCCCCGCCCACCAATGCCAAAATGTATGTTGATCTCTGGCGCCCATGGATTGAGGAAAAAGCGTCAACCCGCCTGAGCAGTTTGGGCCAGGCCATCCACGACCAAACCGCGTTCGCAAGACTGTCGCGCGACATCATAGCCGCCCTCGACATGGCCGATGAATTGGGCGACGATCCTGATGAGCAGGACGAGCAGGAAAGTGAAGACGAGTCTGAGCCCGATGGCGGCGAGCGCCAGGAATCCCCTGAAGGCGAGGAACAGGAAAGCGAGCAGTCCGCCGCTGAGGAATTGCAGGACGCTGAAGGCGATACCGACGCCTCCGAAACTGAATCACAGCAAACCGACATGGACGACACCCCCGATGACAGCGAGGGTGAAGAGCAGGATGATGGTGATGAACCATGGCGTCCGCAATTGCCATTCTCATCTCTTTCCAATGATGACTTTTACAAGGTTTCCACCAACCAGTTTGATGAGGAAATTTCCGCTGAAGATCTGTGCGATACTGAAGAGCTGACGCGGCTGCGCAATTATCTGGATAAGCAATTGTCCAATTTGCAAGGTGTTGTGGCACGTCTTGCCAACCGCCTGCAGCGCCGCCTCATGGCCCAGCAGAACCGCTCCTGGGATTTCGATCTCGAGGAAGGCGTGCTCGATACATCGCGCCTCATGCGCATCATCATTGATCCCATGCACCCGCTTTCCTTCAAGGAGGAGCAGGACACCAAATTCCGCGACACCGTGGTAACGCTGCTGCTCGATAATTCCGGTTCCATGCGTGGCCGCCCCATCACGGTTGCGGCAACCTGTGCTGATATTCTGGCCCGCACACTTGAGCGCTGCGGCGTGAAGGTTGAAATTCTGGGCTTTACCACAAAAGCCTGGAAAGGCGGCCAGTCCCGCGAAAAATGGCTGTCCTCCGGCAAGCCTGCCAATCCCGGTCGCCTCAACGACCTCCGCCACATCATTTACAAATCCGCCGACCAGCCCTGGCGGCGTGCACGGCGCAATTTGGGCCTGATGATGCGCGAAGGCCTGCTCAAGGAAAACATTGATGGCGAAGCGCTGATCTGGGCGCACAACCGTTTGCTTGCCCGCTCCGAACAGCGCCGCATTCTCATGGTGATTTCCGACGGTGCACCGGTTGATGATTCAACCCTCTCGGTCAATTCCGGCAATTATCTCGAACGCCATTTGCGCCAGGTGATTGCCGATATCGAAGGCCGCTCGCCCATCGAACTTATCGCCATCGGCATTGGCCATGACGTGACGCGCTATTACAAGCGCGCCGTCACCATTATCGATGCCGAAGAACTGGGCGGTGCCATGACGGAAAAACTGGCAGAGCTCTTCGAAGAAAATGGCCCCCCGGAAGTCAAACCCAAACGCCGCGCACGTGGTTGAAACAGGGCGACAGGCACGTTTTATCCTTCCCACTTCGCCAAGAACGCCTCGACACTCAGCATTCGCATGTCTTCAACAGCCCCAGCCAGCCTGTCATGCTCCCAATTCCACCAGCCCAGTCGGATAATCCGTCCACTGATGTTCTCCGCAAACCGCCATTTCAAAAACCTGGCGGGAACACCGGCAACAATGGCGTAGGCTGCCACATCATGCGTCACCACCGCACCTGCCGCCACCACGGCCCCGTGCCCGATTTTAGTCCCCGGCATGATCACGGCGCCATGACCCACCCAGACATCATGACCGATCTCAACAATCCTGTTTTGTCGCCGGTCACGAAACTCCACATCAAGCTTTGCGCCCAGGAAATACTCATTGGCGCGATACGTCATTTTATGCTGGCTCACCCGGGTGGTGGGATGCTCAAGCGCATTGACACGGGCATTCGAAGCAATGGCGCAAAATTTCCCAATCCGCGCGTAGATCACTTCCGCATGGCGCTCCACGTATGAGTAGTCACCAAGTTCCGAATCCGAAAATGCCACCCGCTCTTTGATCTCGGTAAATCGCCCCAGCTTGGCATTGCGCAAAACTGCCGAGGGATGAACAGTGGGTTCACCGTCCCGCGAGGCAAAGGGCGAATGGCGTTTGGGTGGCTTGCTCATGCCATGAACCTAAAACAAAAGCCGCTCTTTGGGGAGCGGCTTTTCAAAATCTCGGGCCAATCAAAAAAATTAGGCGGCAACCCGGCCTTCAAGCTTTTTGGAAATCGAAACCTTCAACTTGCGGGCCTTGTCGGAAAGTTCGTGCCTGCCGGCCTTCGCCAGGAAAGCATCGAGGCCTCCCCGATGTTCAACAGTTTTCAGCGCATGCGCGCTAATGCGAAAACGATAGGTGAGGCCCATGGCTTCGCTCATCAGGCTCACATTGCACAGGTTTGGCAAGAAGCGGCGGCGCAGCTTGTTGTTCGCATGGCTCACATTGTTACCCGACATGGGGTTCTTTCCCGTCAACTCGCAAACTCGAGCCATAATTAAGTCACTCCAAAAATAATGCGGCCAGACCTTGGCAAGGTCCAGCTCGGTTGGCGCTTCTATAAGTGGTGAGCAAGCGATGGTCAAGCAGAACACGCGCAATCCCCCCGGAAAACCCGCTATCCCACTTTGAAGCAAAATGATTAATCCGAAACGTCAAAAATTGAAAATCGGAACGCAATTTGCCCCAGCACCCACTCTGTTTTAGTTGTCCCGCACCGTCTGGCCTACCACATCTTGTGAGAACAAATAGGGAATATCAAATCACTCGCGATTCGCCCACCTTCTGTTCCCGAAAAGAACGCTTCGTTAATGCCAGCCCGGCGTTGCCCGGCAGCCGCTTTACAAATCGTTAGAACTTCCGCTGAAAGGTTAACAGCTTACTTCAAATTTTAGCGAATTTGCAACCCTTCACCGCCCCGTTTGAGGACCCCCGCAATTCATAAATCAATGCAAACCCCGGGGAACATAAAATGAATCTGTGGGCAATAGCGATTCGGTCAGCTTTCGTTCTGCTTTGAATCCATTTTTTAATGGTGTGTCACAAGATGACACGGTTGACATCGCACATTTCGCATTTAGTTTAGGCCCATGCCGCAAATCCGCAATGTCACCGCCGTATTGGGCCCCACCAATACCGGAAAAACCCATATGGCGGTGGAGCGCATGCTGGCCCACGGCGGCGGCATGATTGGCCTGCCGCTCCGCCTGCTCGCCCGCGAGATCTACGACCGAGTGCGTCTGAAAGTGGGTGATCATGCGGTGGCACTGGTAACCGGCGAGGAAAAAATCATTCCGGCATCTCCGCGCTATTGGGTGGCAACTGTCGAAGCCATGCCGCCTGATATCAGCGTACCCTTCCTTGCCATTGACGAGGTGCAACTCTGTGCTGATTTCGAACGCGGCCATATTTTTACCGATCGCGTGTTGCATCGCCGCGGCAATGAGGAAACCATGCTGCTGGGAGCTGCCACCATGAGGCCCATTCTTGCAGCCATGCTGCCCAAAACCACTTTCATTTCGCGGCCGCGCTTTTCCAAGCTCACCTATGCGGGCCAGAAGAAAATGAGCCGCCTGCCAAGACGGTCTGCCATCGTCGCCTTCTCGGCTGACATGGTCTATTCCGTGGCCGAACTCATCAGGCGTCAGAGCGGCGGTGCCGCCGTGGTACTTGGCGCCCTTTCGCCGCGCACCCGCAATGCGCAAGTTGCCCTCTATCAGTCGGGCGAAGTCGATTACATTGTGGCAACCGATGCCATTGGCATGGGGCTCAACATGAATGTGGATCATGTGGCCTTTGCCGCCACCCGCAAATTTGATGGTTTCCAATACCGCCACTTGAATGCCGGCGAATTGGGCCAGGTGGCAGGCCGTGCCGGCCGCTACATGAATGACGGCACCTTTGGCCTGACCGGCGAGGCCGAAGTCTTTGACCAGGATACGATCAACCGTCTCGAAAACCACAATTTCGATGCCATCCGCTCGTTGCAATGGCGCAATCCGGAACTCGATTTTACATCGCTTGAACGCCTGCGCCGCAGCCTTGCAACCATGCCAAGGCAGCAAGGCCTCACCCGCGCACAAAGCGGGCCGGATATCGATGCGCTTGAGGCCATCGCCAGGGATGCTTCGATTGCCGATTTGGCAAATTCCGCAGCCCATGTGGAACTCCTGTGGTCAGCCTGCCAGATTCCCGATTACCGAAACATCTCGCCTGCCGAACATGCCCATCTCGTCGGCCGCGTATTCCACTATCTGGCCACCGGCAAGGGCTACATTTCGGAGGATTGGTTTTCCCGTCAGCTCCAGCACTGCGACAATATCGAAGGTGATCTCGACACGCTCTCCAATCGCATTTCCCATGTCAGGACGTGGACTTTCATCGCCAATCGCGGATCCTGGTTAAAGGCCCCCATCTATTGGCAGCGCCGCGCCCAGGAGATAGAAGAAAAACTATCAGACGCCCTGCATGAAAGGCTAACCCGGCGTTTCATTGATCGCCGAACCAGTGTATTGATGCGACGTCTGGCACAAAAGGAAGAGTTGATGTCGAGTGTTGAGGAAGATGGCGCCATTCACGTTGAAGGCGAATACGTAGGCCGCATCAAGGGTTTTAATTTCATTCCCGATGGCGTCAACGACGCCCAGGAACAAAAGACCTTGAAGGCCGCCGCCGTGCAGGCGGTTGCCGCAGAAATTCTCGCCCGCGCCAATGCCGCTTCCATGTCTGCCGATCCTGATCTCAAGTTGACGCGCGATGGCCAGATCATGTGGAGCCACGCCCAAATCGGATTTGTTGAAGCGGGTGATAATGTATTGGCGCCACGCGCGCGGGTACTCGCCAGTGACTTGCTCGCAGGCCAGGCCCGCGAGGATGTGCAGTCGCGCCTGCAGAAATTCATTGACCGTCACATTGCCAACCTCATTGAGCCGCTCATCAAGCTGCAGGAAAACGAGGCATTGCAAGGCATCGCCCGTGGCATTGCTTTCCGGCTTGTCGAAACCTTTGGAGTATTGCCACGCGAAACGGTTCTTGAAGATGTAAAATCGCTCAGCCAGGAAGACCGCGCGGCACTCCGTGCCCAGGGCGTGCGCTTTGGCGCCTTCCACATTTTCACCCCGGCACTTCTCAAGCCTGCCGCAACCGAACTGCGCCTGTTGCTCTGGGCCTTGCAATTGAAAAAATCGGGCATATTGGATCTCGCCAATTTGCCAACCCCTCCGGGCCAGGGACTAACCTCCGCCATATTCGACACCACAACACCGGTGGGTTTCTACGGCGTGTGCGGCTACCGCATTTGCGGGCCACGGGTGGTGCGCATCGACATGCTGGAGCGCCTCGCGGATATCGTGCGCGAACGCGTGTTCTGGAAGGCCCGCTTCCCCGATGAGGTTCGCCCGCCTGGCTCTGTGGAAGGCGGCGGCTTTACAATCGTTGCTGATATGATGTCGCTGGTGGGATGCTCCGGTGAGGTCTTTGAAGGCATCTTGAAGAACCTGGGCTTCCGCAATCAAAAGCGAAAGATAAGGCGGGCACCTGCTGCAGAGCCTGCACCGCCGCCGCCACCCGAATTGTCGCCCGTTGCAGAAATTGCAGCTGTTGACGTTGCAGCCGTCGAAGCCCCGCCGGCACCAGCCATTGAGCCTCTCACTGAAGAAGTTGAAATCGATGTCTGGTGGCCCAAAGACACAGGCCCCTTCCGCCACAAGCCGGAAGCCAAAAAACCGGAAAGCCAAAGGCCCAAGCAGCCGGCGCGCAAGCCCCGCGAGCCAGATCGCAAACCCCGCCGCGAGGAGCCTCCCCGCAAGCCGGAAAAACCCCTGGATCCCGATTCGCCGTTCGCTGCACTGCTGGCCCTCAAGGCAAAAATGACAGGTAACTGAAACTGACCCAGCGCCTCGAT
>JANMPF010000071.1:0-4175 GCA_031369725.1 Rhodobiaceae bacterium
AGCCCCCGAGCACGATGAGTTGTCGACCTATATTTCACGGGCAGAAGTTGCCGCTGCGCAAAAAACCTCCCTTGCCACCGCCCGGTCGTCGCTTTCCGCCGGTCGGAAAATGGGCGAGGCTGAAGTTTGCAGCCTGGCGGCAAGTGCGGAAGTCAAAGATACCCTCAACGCCGCCCGGGAGGCGATTAAGTATCTGGCAAAGCACCAAAATATGGTGGCTTCTGCGCCGCCGGCAACAATTGCTCCGGCCGAAAACGCGGCCGCTGTCACACCCCTGGCACCACCTGCCACCACGGGAAAGCTTTCAGATTATGCCCGCATTACCGAAGCCTATTTCCTTGAACGCCGCTGCACCTATCTCTCCAGCCCTGAAATTGCGTCCTTCTACAGGGCGGTTTTGAAAAACCACTACGCCGCCATTGCACAATTTGGCAAACCTGCCGTTTCCATCGCCCGCAAAAATGCCGAAATCCGCGCCAACGCCCAAAGCTGCAGTGGCGCTGTCCGCGCCCGGGTGAATGCAAGCTACGCTGAAGTCGCCAGTCGTTAACCCCGATTAACCATGGTTTTTCAGGCCCAAGTGTTGCGGTCTGCACGCCAGTGCGGGTAACTTTTTTAACGCTGTTGCGTTGCATTTGATTAACATAGGAAAAAAAGACTCCATAAACTGTCTTTTAAAAAGCAGCAAACTATAGAAAATATAAGGATAAATTTACCGAGCCTGTTCAGTTCGCCTTAAAGACCCCGGCTTATTCTCAACTGCATCAGAGGAACGGACATAGAAGCCGGCCTTGCAATTCTAAGGGAATAGGTGGCTAACATGAATACGCAAGTGGCAGTGGGGGCACGTGTTGTTGAACCAGCACCAGCTCGTCAGGAAATCAAATATCGTTATATGGAGGCGCTGACGCTGATTGAGCGTTTGCACCGTCGGTTGCTCGATGTCATCAAGGATGATTTTGAGCGTTCCGGCGAACCGGAAGTAAATCCGGTACAGGCCTTGCTTTTGTTTAATATTGCCGACTCGGAACTGACGGCGGGTGAATTGAAAACCCGCGGCCATTACCAGGGCTCCAATGTATCTTATAATTTGAAGAAACTGGTTGAATCGGGCTACGTCAATCATGAGCGCTCAAACGCCGACAAGCGTTCTGTGCGGGTGAAATTGACCGAGAAGGGCCAGGCCATCCGTGACCGGGTGGACATGCTCTATAATCGCCAGTTGCAAGCCGTTGAAGAAGTGGTTGGCCTGTCAATTGATGAGTTCGACCGCCTGAACAAGGCGCTCACCCGCCTTGAACGCTTCTGGACCGACCAGATTCTCTATCGCCTCTAGGCGGTATTCGCACCAAGAAGACCTTGTGGCCAAAAAGCCTCAAGGTCTTTTTTTGTTTGAACGGCACTTCACAACCCCTCATTGACCCGAATCTTGCCTGATTTCACAGGCTAATCCCGATCCGGGGCCAAAACCGACTTTTTTGACGAGTCGCGCTGGGGCTGGTACATAGGCGTATGGTCATGATTTGATCGCTGTAAGCTTTTAAGGCAACGGCGGGTTAGGCAATGAGGCGAGAATGTTTTTGAAATTTGGTTCGGCGCGCAAATCTGCATTTTTGAAGTTTGTTGGCATGCCGCTGGCGGTAATGCTGAGTTTTTCAATCTTGAGTGCGCGTCTGGTTCACGCTGAACTTTCTGAAGAGGATCGGGTTGCTGCGTTCAATAAGGCCCACCACCTCAAAAACAGTGATGGCACCTATGGCGGTACCGCCAGTTCCTCTGCCCCCATGGCGCAAGGCAAGGCGACCACGCAAACCGAAGTATTCACCGGCCAAAATGTCCAGCCAATGCTGTCGGTAAGTGGCGCTTCTGCTTTGCAGGCAGCCGAATCCCGCTATGCCCAAATCGTCAGCAATGGCGGTTGGCCCAGCGTGCCAAAGGGAACCTACAAGAAGGGTGGCAGTAACGCTGGAACAGCGGCTTTGAATCAGCGCCTGTTTGTCGAAGGCTATTTGCGGCCCGAAGCAACGCAAGGTGAATTTGCCGCAATTTACACAAGTGCCACGGAAGATGCCGTCACCCGCTTCCAGCGCAACAACGGCCTGGCGGTTACCGGCTTGGTCGACGGGCCAACGCTGCAAGCCCTCAATGTTTCCGCTGCTGATCGATTGGTGGCAATCCGCGCCAACATTCCGCGCTTGGCTGAATATTCCAAAGACCTCGGCAACCGTTACATCGTGGTGAATGTGCCGGCACAGCAAATTGAAGCGGTTGAGGGCAACCGGGTTTTCTCCCGCCACAATGCCATTGTGGGCCGCCCCGAACGCCCAACCCCCGTGGTGATGGCGCCACTCGACAATGTTGCATTCAATCCCTATTGGAATGCCCCGCCTTCCATCATTGAGCGTGACATCGTTCCCAAGATCATCGGCGGTAACTCGCAGATCCTGCGGCAAATGAATATCAAGGTGTTCGAGGGCGTGGGCGGGCCGGAAGTCAATCCCGACCACATAAACTGGCGCACCGCGGTTGTTGACAATTATCATTTCCGCCAGGAGCCGGGTGGCGAAAATGCCATGGCAACCGCAAAGATCAATTTCAACAGCCCCTTCGGCATCTATCTGCACGACACGCCAGAGCGCCAGCTTTTCCAGGCCGGCTCCCGCTTCTTCAGTTCAGGCTGTGTGCGCGTCGACAAGGTCGCAATTCTCATCAACTGGATATTGAACGGCCAGGATGGTTTCAGTCCAAGCCGCATTGAGGAACTGGCCCAGTCGGAAGAGCGCCTCGACGAAAAAATCATCAACCCGCCCCAGTTGCGCGTGGCCTATCTCACTGCCTGGCCAACTGCCGACGGCTCCGTTGCTTTCCGCCGCGACGTTTATGGTCTGGATGGCACCGGCTTCATCGTGGGCCAGCCTTTGCCAGTTGGTGAAAAGAGTGATGAGGGCCAGCGCTTTGTATTGAAACCCATTCCACGCCTCGTTGCATCTGTTGATGCTGCCGAAGCTGAAGGCTTCTCATGGTTTGGCAGACGAACCCCCAGGACTGAATCTGCAAATACGCTGAGGTCCACGAAATTTGGGGCTTTCGAAAAGGTCGCATCAACAGTCAAGTCTGGGGAAAGGAAGCTGAAGGCAGGCGGTCTGTTTAATTGGACCGGCTATTACGCTGAAGCCGACAAGGCAAAAACCACCAAGAAAAAGATCTTGGCCAAAAAGGCAAAATCTGGAGACAAGACCGTTGTTGCCAATGCCAGGAAGATAAAAGCCATAGTCAAGACAATCGTTGCCGATGACAAGAATGCAAAGCTGAAAAAGACTGATGCGGCAGCTGCCAAAGTGGCAACGGCCACAGCAAAAAAAGATGCAAAACCAACAGTGGCTGTGCCCAAAAAGGCGGACACCAAGTGTAAGCCCGGCGCCGATGGCAAATTGCCCACAGGCTGCAAGGTAGAGGCAATTGCCCAGCCTGTTCCGGCCGCCAAGCCCGCAGTGAAACCCGAAACGACGGTTTCTGCGACGAACTGACACTGCGCATTTTTGCGCAGCACCTGGGGTGCTTAAATTGGCTATGGGAGAAGCATGACACCTCACAGCTATGACAGCATTTTGGCAGAAAGCCTTGGTCGCTTGAAGATCGAGGGCCGTTACCGTGAATTTGCCGATATCTGCCGTGTCAGGGGGCGTTTCCCGCGAGCGTTGTATCGTGGGCCAAACGGTGAGCACGAAGTTACCGTGTGGTGCTCCAATGATTATCTCGGCATGGGTCAACACCCGGCAGTCATCGCCGCCATGCATCAGGCCATCGATGCAGTGGGCGCAGGCTCCGGTGGCACCCGCAATATTTCCGGCACCACGCATTATCATGTCGAACTTGAGCAAGAACTTGCTGACTTGCATGGCAAGGACGCAGCCTTGCTTTTCAATTCCGGCTACATGGCCAATGAGGCAACCCTCTCATCTCTCGTGCGGGCGCTGCCAAACTGCATCGTGCTTTCCGATGAACTGAACCACGCCTCAATGATTGAAGGCATCAGGCATGGCCGCGGCGACAAGCTTATCTGGCGGCACAACGATCTGGCCGACCTCGAAGCCAAACTCAAAACGGAGGCGCCGGACCGTCCTAAGCTCATTGCTTTTGAATCCGTCTATTCCATGGATGGCGACATCGCCCCC
>JANMPF010000175.1:0-3652 GCA_031369725.1 Rhodobiaceae bacterium
CTCACAAGTGGTTCAATCTTGCCGCCATGAAAGGCAGTGAATCTGCCAAGCAATATCGGTGCGAGATTTCGCGCGAGATGAGCCCAAGTGATGTGGCAGACGCACAGCGTCAAGCCCGCGATTGGCTCACGTTCCACTAAACATTGTACTGAAATTCAACGACGATTTTTGCAGTTGGGCTGGCGTTCCGCCATTGCGAGCAAAGCCTAACCCCATTGATTTACTCGGTTTTCGCAAAAGTTTGTGCCCGTGGCGCAACTGCGCTTGCATGATCAATCAAATCACGGCAAAAGCCCCGCCTGTGGAGACGTGGCCGAGTGGCTGAAGGCAACGGTTTGCTAAATCGTCATACGTGTTAAGCGTATCGAGGGTTCGAATCCCTCCGTCTCCGCCACCGTTCAAAGGTCCATTCTGGACACATAGGTCACACTTCATACCGGAGACATAGGTTACACTTTTGGCCCTTTGCAAGGAGAGCCAGATGCCTTGGAGGGAGTGGAACGTGATGGATGAACGCTTGAAGTTTGTCGCCCGGTTGCTTGAGGGCGAGAAGATGGCGGTGCTGTGCCGGGAGTTCGATATCTCGCGCAAGACCGGCTACAAGATCCTGGAGCGGTACGAGGACACTGGGCTTGAAGGGTTGACGGACAGAAGCCGCAGGCCCTACCGCCATGCCAACCAGCTGCCGTTCCAGATTGAAGCCCTGATTGTCCGGCTGAAGCACGAGAAGCCGACCTGGGGTGCGCCGAAGATCATGGAGCTTCTGGCCAGAAGATACCCTGATGTGCACCGTCCTGCGATCAGCACGATCCACGCCGTGCTCGATCGTCGTGGGTTGGTGAAGCATCGGAAGGGGCGCAAGAACAAGGCCGTTGGAACGGTTCTCACCAACAGCGAACAGCCCAACGACCTGTGGTGCGCAGACTACAAGGGTGAGTTCATGCTGGCGGACCGCAGATACTGCTATCCATTGACCATCACCGACTACGCCAGCCGCTACCTGTTTGCGGTGGAGGCCCTGCAATCCACCAAGGAGATCAATGCTTTCACGGTGTTTGAGCGGGTGTTCCGGGAGAATGGCATGCCATCGGCCATCCGCACCGACAATGGCGTGCCGTTTGCCTCGCCCAATGCCCTGTTCAATCTCTCGAAGCTGTCGGTGTGGTGGTTGAGGCTGGGGATTGGCATTGAGCGGATCAAGCCGGGCAACCCGCAGCAAAATGGCAGGCATGAACGCATGCACCTGACGCTGAAGCAGGAGACGACCAAGCCCGCCGGTGCCAACTTTCTGCAGCAACAGGCGAAGTTTGACAAGTTCATTGCGGAGTTCAACACCGAACGGCCCCATCAGGCGCTTGGCATGAAGCCGCCAGCAGCCTTCTACGCGCCATCAAAGAGGGCTTATGAGGGCCTGCCTGAACTTGATTATCCGCTGCACGACAAAAGCATCATCGTCACGACCTGCGGACGCATCTGCTTCAACACCCGCAAGATCAATCTGAGCCAGGTCTTTGCAGGCCAGCGCGTCGGCATCAAGCAGGTCGAGGACAGGCTTTGGCTGGTCAGTTTTATGGACTATGACTTGGGATACTTCGATGACACGGAATGCAGACTTGAACCGCTCGACAACCCATTCGGTGCAAAACTGTTACCCATGTCTTCGGAATAAAGTGTCACCTATGTCTCAGGAAGGACAAAACCATCGGGAATAACGCCAAGGACGACGGGAAGCTTAGAACGTGTTCAGATTTCGTCCAGCTGATCTACCGTCACGAAACGGTTTCGGCCATTCTTTTTACCAACATACATGAGGCGGTCTGCCAGCGCCAAAAGTCCTCTTGGATCACCGGCATCAGCCGGACATAGAGCGACGCCGACGGTGCATCCCACTCTAATAATGCCAACGGGTGACGGGACATTTATTTGCAGTTTTTCCACGACACGTTGCGCTATTGCTACTGCCGTTTCCCGTGATAATTCGGGATCGCCGAATAGCATAAAGGCAAACTCGTCTCCGCCAAGGCGTGCCACAAAATCCGTGGTTCGCAGAAGTGAACGCAACTGGTTTGAAACGTGCTGTAACAAGGCGTCACCGCTCTCGTGACCCAAGGTATCATTCACCTCCTTGAATCTGTCGAGATCAATGAACAGCAGCCCCATTTGGCTGCCTGAAGAATGGTTTTTCTCGATTGTGGTCTTGAGCTGGTTATGAAAGGCGCGTCGGTTTGGCAGGCCCGTCAACAAGTCATGGTTTGCGGAGTGGTCGCTTTGTTGTTTCGCTATTTGAAGGGCAAGCTTCTGCGAAGAGAGCTCATCGATTGCTGTTTTCAGTCTTTTCAGGAGTTCGGCATTTCTGTCCTCGACCATTTTTCGGTCGCTGATATCGACGACGAAACCCTCCAGAAACACCAGGTCACCGGTTTCATTGAGCACGCCGCCACCAATCTCGCGCACCCAGAGAGGTTCACCTTCGTGCGAGACAATCCGGTAATCCACGCTCCAGTTGCGCTTTTCTTCCAGGGCATTATCGACAGCACTATACACAGCGTTCAGGTCATTGGGGTGAATTACCGATACATAGTCGCGTACTTTATTCTGGATGAAATCGCCTGGTGGGTAACCGCTAAGTGTGCCAATCCCGTCGCTGATGTACATCATGGTATAAGATTGATCGTTACGACACCGGTAGAGAAAACCGTCCATACGCCCGGTAATGCTGAGAAGCGCATCTAATCTTTCATCAGCGTATTCCAATGATCCAGGTGGCTTGAGCGAAGAAGGTAAGGTGAGCTGCATCACACAATTCTAAATACAGTTATGAAAATCCAGTTTTTGGACCGTATGGTTAAATTCGATTAAGATACTAGAAGCTCTGTGTTAGGAATGTGTTAATGAATTATGGCCCTTTGCCCTATCGATTGGTCGAACCGATGCGGGGGCGATGTTTTCCTTTGTGAGTTTTATCATGAACCAGATCAAATTGAATGGCGGCATGGATCTTTTGGGAAGGCTGATGTTGGCTGCTCTTTTTTTGAGCGACGGCGTAACAGTAGTCAATAACTATGAGGCGACGGCAGACTATCTTTCACAGTTCGGCGTGCCTCCAATATTGCTAGTTCCAGCCTTGCTGCTCCAGGTGGGTGGAGGCCTGCTCGTTGCTGTCGGGTGGAATACGCGTTTGGCGGCCCTTGCATTGTCTTGCTTTTGTATTTCGACTGCGGTCATTTTTCACCACCAACCAGGTGACCCAAACGAGCAAATCCAATTCTGGAAGGATCTGGCGATCGCTGGTGGCTTTCTCGTTCTTGTCGCCCGTGGAGCAGGAATATTCTCTCTCGATTCACGTCTTGGCAAGCCTGGTCCGTGATCAAGTAGCTTCAAATACTCTGAATCTTAAACTTCGCACCAGCAATGAGCTCGTCTGTTCTGCCGTCCTGCTTGAGGAGCTTCTTTGCTTCTTCAATTAATTCTTGGTCAGAGAGGTCTTTGTCCAAGCCTTCCAATGGAAATTCGTATTGATCAATTAGCTTCTTCTTTTGATAAACATAAACAGATTTCGCGGTCATCATCCACTCCTCCAAAACGTTTGCTCTACAGCTGCCAATATAACTCCAAGTTTTGTGGAAGGTTCCGTGCCACTTCCAAATGACGA
>JANMPF010000215.1:0-5812 GCA_031369725.1 Rhodobiaceae bacterium
TCTGTTGCGGCCTGCCAAGCTCAGGGATGGACGCCCAATTGATGTTCAGGTCAATATTGCGAGCGTTGAAGAACTGCAATACATCGATCCTGCCTCCTGTGATGGCATTGGATTGGTGCGCTCGGAGTTCCTGTTTGGCGACGGTGCTGCCCTGCCCAGTGAAGACGAGCAATATACCGCCTATCGCAACATACTGCAGTGGGCGAACGGAAAGCCGGTCACGATCCGCACGCTGGATGCAGGCGGCGACAAACCGTTGCGTGGCCTCACGACAGAGGAAAGCAATAACCGCTTTTTGGGCTTGCGTGGCATACGCCTCACACTATCGCGACCTGACGTGTTTTGTGTCCAGCTGCGGGCATTGGCACGTGCTGCAATTGATGGCAACCTCAGGATCATGTTTCCAATGGTGGGCGAGCCTGCTGAAGTTGAACAAGCTGCACAGCTGTTGGATCAATGCGTGGGACAATTGCAACGTGCGGGAACAGCCTGCGCAAAACCGCCACTTGGCATCATGATTGAAGTTCCGGCTGCTGCAATTTGCCCTGAACTTTTTGCAGACGCTGCGTTTTTTTCGATTGGCACAAATGACCTGACGCAATTCGTAACTGCTGCCTCGCGTGAAGATGTGTCGAATTCCCATCCGGTTGATACGGTCCATCCCGCAGTGATCCGGTTGATCACGAATGTTGCCGCCTTTGGCCGGGAAAACAATATTCCGGTGAGTGTGTGCGGTGACATGGCCGGCAAGGCACAGCATTTGCCGTTTCTCGTGGAAGCGGGAATTACATCACTTTCGGTCTCGCCCGCTGCGCTATCGCGCGTCAAGTCGGCTTTATCGCGTATTTGACCATGGCCAAGAAGGACACCGAAAAAGACGCCGGTTCAAGCGAAGCAGTTGCAGCCTACAAGCATGTTCTGACCGGCGTACTCGACCAGCGTCCATCGGGAACACGCCAGCGCCTGGCAACTGCGCTGGCCAAGAATCGCAGCTTCATCTCGCAAATATCCAACCCGGCCTACCTCACGCCCATACCTGCCAATCATATCGAGGTGATTTTCGAAATATGCCATTTTTCGCCAACCGAGAAAAAGAAGTTCATGGAAGCCTACGGGCAAGCGCATCCCAGGCACCGCAATGTGCTTGACGATGCCCAGCACCTGAAAGCCCACACGTTATATCTTCCGGATCTCGAAGATGACGCGCGCAATGAAAAACTGTACATGATCGTCAGTGACTTTGTTCGCCAAATAGCCGGTGTTTTGCGGGATATCCCTAAGAAAGGGCGACCACGATGAAAAAACTGATGAATGCGGTGGACGATATCCTGACTGAAAGCCTTGACGGATTTGCGGCCGCCCATGCGACGATCGTAGAGCTGGGGCCGGAGCGGAAATATGTGCGACGATTGCATTTGAAGCCGGGGAAAGTGGCGCTGGTTTCGGGTGGAGGATCAGGTCATGAGCCCTTGCACATTGGTTTTGTTGGTTTCGGCATGCTCGACACGGCGTGCCCGGGACAGGTTTTTACCTCGCCAACGCCTGACCAAATCATTTCGGCCAGCGAGGCTGCCGATACGGGAGCCGGTGTTCTCTATATCGTCAAGAACTATGAGGGCGACAGGATGAACTTCTCCATGGCCCGGGAGATGTGCGCCCACGAGAGCGAAACGGTCATCACCGATGATGACGTTGCGGTGAGCAACTCGGCGCATACCACGGGCAGGCGCGGGGTTGCCGGCACCATGGTGGTGACGAAAATCATTGGTGCTGCGGCTGAGCTTGGCGTGGACCTGAAAGGCCTGAAAGCGCTGGGCGAGCGCGTTAACAACGCCACCCGTTCGATGGGTGTGGCACTTACCAGCTGCACCGTGCCGGCGGCGGGAAAACCCACATTTGCCTTGGGTTCTGATGAAATGGAAATGGGTGTTGGCATCCATGGTGAAGCTGGCCGAAAGCGCCTGAAGCTAAAGGCCGCGGACGCGATTGCCGAAGAACTTGTCACTGCCATTGTCAATGACTTGGCTACGACACGTGAGGCATTGCTGGTGGTCAACGGCTATGGCGCAACACCTGCCATGGAGCTCTACCTGATGTTCAATTCCGCCAAGATGCAGCTGGCCAAACACGGTATCATGGTAAGCCGCTCGCTGGTTGGCAACTATGTGACATCACTCGACATGGCGGGATGTTCAATCACTGTGACGACGCTTGACCGTGAACTCATTGCCTTGTGGGATGCTGCCGTCCATACCCCAGCGCTGCGCTGGGGCATGTAAAAGGGGACCCAACCCATGATTCTCGGATGTATTGCCGACGACTTCACCGGTGCCACGGATCTGGCAAATACGCTCACCCGGCGGGGCATGCATACGGTTCAGATGATAGGTGTTCCAAAAGCTGCTGCACCACTTGCCGATGCGGTCGTCGTTGCGCTGAAGTCGCGGACCATACCTGCCGCGCGCGCCGTCAGCCAGTCACTGGCAGCACTTGCGTGGTTGAGGCAGAACGGCGCACGCCAGACATATTTCAAGTATTGCTCGACTTTTGATTCAACGGATGATGGCAACATTGGCCCCGTTGCCGATGCTTTGCTGGATGAGCTTGGGGCAGATTTTACTGTCATTTGCCCGGCCTTTCCGGAAAATGGCCGCACCATTTACATGGGGCATCTTTTTGTTGGACAGCTGCTCCTGTCGGATTCGAGCATGCGGAACCATCCGCTGACACCCATGCTGGATTCAAATCTTGTCGAGGTGCTTGCCCGTCAAACACCGCACGGCACGGGCCTTGTTCCGCACAGTGTTGTAAAAAAAGGTGCGGCGGCAATCCTGAAGGCTTTTGGCGGCTTGCGGGCGGCGGGAATACGCCATGCAATTGTTGATGCGATTGATGATGCTGATCTGCTTTACCTGGGTGAAGCCTGTGCCCTCCTAGCACTTGTCACGGGCGGCTCGGGCGCAGCCATTGGCTTGCCGGAAAATTTCCGGAAATTGGGACTTCTGCCCAAGCGGGAGGGTGCCAAACCGCTGGCGAGCGTTGGTGGAAGCAGTGTTGTTCTCTCGGGAAGCTGTTCAGCTGCAACCCTTGCGCAAGTTGCAGAGATGAAGCTGACGTGTCCGGCATTGGCACTCGAGCCCAAAGAACTTGCGCGCGACTTTGAGGCCCACGTAAAAGCGACAATTGCGCTCACGGTTTCCAAGCTGCAATCTTCACCTGTATTGGTCTATGCGAGCGCTGCGCCAGAACAAGTGGCCGCAATTCAGGCTGAATTTGGCAGAGAACAATCGGGCGCACTGGTGGAAAGGGCAATTGCCGCCATAGCCCGGGGGTTGGCAGGTGCCGGGGTCCGGCGTTTCGTGGTTGCGGGTGGTGAAACTTCGGGTGCTGTTGTATCGGCACTTGGCATTGACGCACTTGAAATCGGGCCGCAGATTGTGGCAGGAGTACCTGCAACCCTTTCCTATGGTGATCCCCGTTATGCGCTGGCGCTCAAGTCAGGAAATTTTGGTGGCCGCAATTTCTTTGCTGAAGCGCTTGCGGCGCTGACATGAATGGTGCCGGGGAGAAAGAACAGAACATGACAAATATCGGCATAGTTGGATTGGGTTCCATGGGATTGGGCATGGCATTGTCCATTGCAAAACAGGGATTGCGATTAAGGGGATTTGATCTCAATCCGGCTGCGCTTGCCAGGCTGGTTGAGGGTGGCGGAATTGCCGCCACAAGTGCTGCCAATGCGGCACAGAAGGCCGACATTCTCATTGTTGTTGTCGTCAATGCCGCACAAACGGAGGGAATTCTGTTTGGCGAAAACGGTGCCGCAGGAGTCGTTGCCGGCGGTGGCGTAATCATTTCCTGTGCAACAATGTCGCCCGATGATGCCAGGCGCCTTGGCGCAAAAGCGGAAGCGCTTGGTTTGCACTACCTCGACGCACCGATCAGTGGAGGGGCGGCCAAAGCAGCGTCAGGGCAGTTGACCGTCATGGCTTCGGGAACTGCCGAAGCCTTCGCCAAGGCGCGGCCCGCCCTCAACGCGATGGCGACAACCGTCTACGAATTGGGTGATTGTGCAGGTATTGGCGCGTCGTTCAAAATGGTGAACCAGCTTTTGGCGGGCGTTCACATTGCGGCGGCTTGTGAGGCCATGACCTTTGCCAAAAAACTTGGCCTTGATTTGCCAACGGTGTTTAAGGTCATTACGGCTTCAGCCGGAAATTCCTGGATGTTTGAAAACCGCGTGCCACATATTCTGGAGGGTGACTATGCCCCGCGAAGTGCGGTCAGTATTTTTACAAAAGATCTGGGGATCGTGAGCGACATGGGGCGGCGTGAAAAATTCCCGTTGCAGATCACCGCAACTGCCTTGCAAATGTTTTTGATGACGGCAGCCTCAGGCAAGGAAAACGATGATGATGCCTCGGTCGCCCGCATGATTGCGGAAATCACGGGGCTCGAATTGCCGATCCGTTCCGATGCGAGCTGAACATCATGCCTAAATTTGCAGCAAACCTCTCGATGATGTTTACGGAATGGGAGTTCCTTGACCGGTTTTCCGCCGCTGCCGATGCGGGATTCACGGCTGTAGAATATTTGTTCCCCTATGCCTTCAAGCCAGATGACATAGCACAACGGCTCACACGCCATAAGCTCACGCAAGCCCTGTTCAATTTGCCACCCGGAAACTGGGATGCGGGCGATCGCGGGCTGGCAGCGTTGCCAGGTCGTGCCAGTGAGCTGCGCTCATTGGTGGCAAGCGCCATTCCCTTTGCGCTGGCCACCAATGTGACGCGGCTGCACCTCATGGCTGGTATCGCCAATTCACATGACGCGGCGGCAAAGTCGGCGTATTGCGATGCGGCAAGCTATGCCTGCGAGATGGTGGCACCCCTGGGTATCGACATTCTGCTTGAACCCATCAATTCACGCGACATGCCTGGCTATTTCCTGAATGATTTTAATGTCGCGACGGCGCTGATTGCAGCGTTGAAACTTTCGAACCTCAAGCTGCAGTATGACATCTATCACCGGCAGATTATTCATGGCGACGTGATGAAAAGCCTTGAGTCACTGATGCACGTTATTGGCCACATCCAGGTTGCTTCAGTGCCCGGCAGGCATGAACCGGGCTCCGGCGAGCTGGATGATGCCCGCATTTTCAGGCATCTTGATGCCTTGGGCTATGACGGTTTTGTTGGCTGCGAATATCGCCCAGCCAACGGCACACTGGCAGGATTGACGTGGGGACATGTGGCCTGACCGCAGCGTTTGCGGTGAACGGCCAAAACACTGAAATATTTTGCAGTGCAAACTCAATGAACTGATTTGTATGATTAAATTAGATTTGACAGTCCGCGGAGATGGCTGCAAGATTTCGTGCGAAGGATGCAAGCAGTCTCACACATACAAACGGTGAAATCCTTGCTGGGACTTTATGGCGTCACTTCCTAAAAAAATTAATGGGAGAATTTCACATGCTCGACGACCTGATTAAAGAAGCAAAAACACGCCGTGACGTGTTCAAGGCTATTGGTGCTACGGCCCTTGCCGGTGCGCTGCTGGCCGATGCGGGTTTTGATCCTGCCATGGCGCAAGCCCTGGCACCTTCGGCCAAGCCGATGAAGGCGGCTTTTTCGAATGCCGGCCTGCAGGCCTCGTGGTGTGCCCAAGGCAAGCAGGCGGCGGAAGCCTGGGGCAAGATCATGAATGTCGAGATCACCTGGTTTGATGGTGAACTTGCCGCCACCAAGCAACGTGCGGCAATCGACAACATGGCAACGCAGAAGTGGGATTTCGTGGCCATCCAAACATT
>JANMPF010000220.1:0-3639 GCA_031369725.1 Rhodobiaceae bacterium
GTTGTGCGTGCGGCCACCAACGGGCGCGGCACCAACGACGACCGCGGCATTCTCGGCTGCCAAATCCATTCTGATGGACGTTACAGCGACAAGCTCTATGTCGATGGCGGACCTTCAACCACGAAAACCGTGGGCCATCTCCGCATGGAAGGTCGCGAAGTGTTCAAGCACGCGGTTAACAACATTGCCTCCGTTATGCACGAAACCATAGCTCACGCGGGCTTGACGCCCTTGGATATCGACTGGTTTGTGCCGCATCAGGCCAACCGCCGAATTCTTGAAGGAACCGCCAAAAAGCTCGGCATTCCGGAAGACCGCATCGTCATTACCCTGGACCGTCATGGTAACACCTCTGCTGCCTCCATTCCGCTGGCATTTGATGTGGCCGTGAGGGATGGTCGCATCAAGCGGGGGCAACTTGTTCTGATGGAAGCCATGGGAGGTGGCTTTACATGGGGCGCGGTTCTCGCTAGGTTTTAGAGAGACTCGTAACCTATTGAGTTCTCATAATTTTCTATTGACCCAACCGTGAGGCCGACATAACTTACGGGGGTTCGTGCAGGGGAAATACATGGCAAGCAAAACTCTTACGCGTGCTGATTTAAGCGAAGCGGTTCATCGTGAAATTGGTTTGTCGCGCACCGAATCGGCAGATATGGTCAAATCCGTCCTGGATTTGGTATCAAATGCCCTGGTGCAAGGCTCGTCCGTGAAGCTTTCATCATTTGGGACCTTCATGGTGCGCAGTAAAAAGGGCCGTATTGGCCGCAATCCAAAAACTGGTGAAGAAGTGCCGATTACGCCCCGTCGGGTGATGGTATTTCGCCCCAGTCAGGTTATGAAGAATGTGATCAACGGTCTTGAACCGGGATCCGATGAGGAATGATCATCGGACACAGGTAATCAGGAGATAGGCATTGGAAAAATCCCCGGATGCATTCCGGACAATAAGTGAAGCTGCCGAGGAGCTTGATGTTCCCCAGCATGTGCTGCGCTTCTGGGAAACGCGGTTCGCACAAATAAAGCCCATGAAACGGGCAGGTGGCCGGCGCTACTACCGCCCAGCCGATCTCGATTTGCTCAAAGGTATTCGCAGCCTGCTCTATACCGATGGCTATACCATCCGCGGCCTCCAGCGCATTCTCAAGGAGGATGGTGTTGCCTATGTGGGCGGCATCGGGCGTGGCGAAATCGCCACCCGCAAGCGCGATTTGGAAACCGATGGCGCGCCACGGCCAGGCCAGGCCCAGCTTGCACCACGCATTGTCAAACCGGCTCCCGGCCTTGGCAAGGCACCATTGGCGCGTCCGCTGGGTTCTGTTGGCGAGGCACCGGTCATCGTGCATAAACTTTCAGACATTCAGGCCGACACGCTCAAGGCGGCACTGCGTGAGTTGGGCGAAGCACGAAAACTGCTGGACCCGACGGCCCGGGTTTGAGCCTCTGCTTGCTGGCAATAGAAAATAAACACTGCTTGTTTATGGCTATTCCAATGATATTTGGAACTGGCACGAATTTATAATGTCTTTTTGGCGCATAATTCTTCTCGCCATCAATCTCGTGGGCGTGAGATTTGGTGGCGCCGCCATTGGACTTGCAAGCCAGGTTTTGCTTGCCCGGCTGCTCACGCAAGACCAGGTTGGTGTTATCTTTATGGGCATGAGTGCAGCAGCCTTTATCAGTCTTATAATTACAGGTGGCTATCCGCAATTGGCAATAACCTGCTTGCCACGCTACTACACGCTTGGGCGAACCAATCTGGTGCACGCCTTTCATGCTGCCTTCTTGCACGATAGTTTTTGGATCACGCTGTGCACATTTGCCGTTGCAACTGTTGCCTACTTTTTCTTGGCCCTTGATGATGGCATAAAAACAGCGCTTCTATTTGGTTGTCTGTCTGCGCCCGCGTCAGCCGCAATTCGGATTAATGGTTCAGTTGCCAATTCGGTGCGGCGTTACGCCTTATCCTATGTGCCGGATTTTTTGTATCGCCCTGGCTTGCTGCTTGGCTTTCTACTGGCAGCGTGGGGCCTGGGCCTCAGCCTATCGGTTAACCGGGTCTTGTGGGCGTTTGTCGTCGCCAACACGGCCATTGCCATTGTACAGGCAATGTTAATCGGCAATGAAGGCGCAAGATCAGGCTTGAAGTGGTCGGGCCGCCATAATTTGGCACCGCTCCTGCGTAGTCGTGCCGCAGCATTGGTGATCGTTGGCATCGTTGCCGCCTCATTTTCCGACATTGTAACCCTTCTTGCCGGTTTTTTCCTGAACACGGCAGACGTGGCACTGGTAGGCGTTACAATTCGTCTTGCCGCCCTTGCGGGCTTTATCACCCAAGCCAGCCAGCAATTCATATTGCCCGATTTGACCAATGCGATGACGCGCGGAACGCCCAAACAGGTTCATTCGCTGCTGCTGCGCATCAACGCAATATCGCTGAGTGCCATTTTGGCCTGTGTCGTCGGGGCCATTCTTTTTGGTCCCGTTGCACTGAAGGTATTTGGGACGGCCTATGGGCCCGGCCATTGGCCCCTCGTTTTGTTCATGGTGAGCCAGGTCTTTCGCGCCGCGAGTGGAATGAACCAGTACCTGCTGTCACTTGCCGGTCATCAGATCAGGACAGCAGGATCATGCATTGTCGCCATGGTCGTGTTGGTTGCCACGACCGCAATCCTGACCCCGCGTTTCGGCGTCATGGGAATTTCCATTGCCGTTATAGCCGCCGATGCGGTGTGGGCCATCCTGCTGGCGCTTCAGGCGCAACGCCTTACCGGCCACCGGGGTGACATCATCGGCGTTCTGGGTGACCGCCAGGCCCATGTTCAATAAACTGCAATCAGCACTTTCGCTTTTGGGCCGAGGGTGCTAAACGCGCAGCCAGTCGGAGCGTAGCGCAGCCCGGTAGCGTACTAGTCTGGGGGACTAGGGGTCGCGGGTTCGAATCCCGCCGTTCCGACCACTTTTTCAGATCATTCAGTTTTTGTCCAAAACCTGTTTGATCTTTTGGATGGCAGAATTAGGAGTTAGCCGAAGCAACGTTGTTTTGAGCAACCCAATCCAACAGCGAAAATTAGCAAGATCACGGTGCTTCCACTGAATACGGATGCGGCTATTGAGCTGCGTGGATCTTTTTTTCCAGGAAATACTGTCGCGTGTTTCGATTTTGCGCATGAGTGTTTGCTGGACATTGTCTATGCAAAACCCTGCATCTGCCGCGCGTCGGAGAAAGTCATAGTCTTCGGCTGCAGTATATTGACCAGAATAAAGGCCAATCTTTCGAAATACCGAACCTCGTATCATCAGAGATGGATGTGAAACAGGCATATTCACCCACAACGCCTTTCGACACGCGCTATCGCCACTCGGGAACTTCAACAAAAATTTTCCTCCCGTTTCCGCAAATTCCATTTCCGTCCACGAACCCAGAATGCTGGTGATTGAACTTCTATTTAGGAAATCCAGTTGAACGGAGAGTCGGTTGGGCTTCGCAATATCGCCACAATCAATCAGGGCGATGAATTCAAAGTTTTCTGATAGAATTCGTTTGAGAGCCGGGTTGCGTGCTTCATTTACGCCGATATTTTTTGGGGAAATTATCAGGTGGTGGTCGAAGTCCTTGAGTAGGCCGGCATAGTCGGG
>JANMPF010000236.1:0-3034 GCA_031369725.1 Rhodobiaceae bacterium
TTTGTGCGCGGGCTTGGCCGCTTCATGATTACGGAATTTGTGGCAACCAACGAGCGCACCAACCGGAGCTTCCCGCTCATTCTCACCACCGGGCGCATTCTGTCGCAATATAATGTGGGTGCACAAACGCGGCGCACCGAAAATGTCGCCTGGCACCCTGAGGATATTCTGGAAATCCACCCCCATGACGCAGAGGTTCGCGGCATCAGGGATGGCCAGATGGTGTCAATCGCCAGCCGGGTGGGTGCCACAACACTGCGCGCGCAGATTTCAGACCGAATGGCGCAAGGGGTGGTTTACACGACCTTCCACCATCCCGTATCAGGTGCCAACGTGATTACCACCGAGTTCTCGGATTGGGCCACCAATTGTCCGGAATACAAGGTTACCGCGGTGCAGATCACCTTGTCCAACCAGCAGTCCGACTGGCAGAAGGACTGGGAAATCCGCGAGGATGAAAACAAGCGCATAGCGGTGAAGCCACTTGTCGCGGCGGAATGACCTTCCACATTTGTCATCCCGACGAAAGTCGGGACCCAGAGCCACTGCGCAGGTGTGTATATTTTGATCGCGTGCCACCCCACCTGGGTCCCGACTTTCGTCGGGATGACAAATAAGAGATGTCGGGATGACAAATAAGAGATGAATGACAATATGGGAAACTCCCTTGCCATCTCCGGAACACTCCACGGTAACATGGGCCCCATCCCTGTTATCTGGCAGGTTCCCGAGGAAGTGCCCATTGCTATTCTCTTCAATTCGGAACCCTATGCCGTGATGATGGCAACGCCTGCCGACTTTGATGACTTCGCCGTGGGTTTTGCCCTGGCGGAAGGGATTATTTCGAACCCGTCCCATGTGAGGAATGTTCTCAGCTTGCCATCGGACGAAGGTTTTGCGGTTGATCTGGCCATTGACGAAGAAAACATCAACCGTGACCGCATGGTCAAGCGCAGCCTCGAGGGCCGCGTTGGCTGCGGGCTGTGCGGCATTGAAGATATCAAGGACGCCATCCGCATGCCGGCCGGCGTTGTGCAGAAATCAGCACTGTCGCCGGAGGCTGTCGCACAGGCCTATGCGACGCTTCCGGACCACCAGCCGATGAATGCCATCAACCGCACGGTTCATGCCGCCGCATGGTGTTCCGTACACGGAGACATATTGCTGGCGCGCGAAGACGTTGGCCGCCACAATGCATTGGACAAGCTGATTGGGGCGCTTGCAAAGGCCGGGATGGACCCGCGTTATGGATTCGTGCTGATGTCCAGCCGCTGCAGCTTTGAGCTGGTGCAGAAATGTGCGCTGGCAGGCATAGGTGCTTTGGCCACGGTTTCGGCCCCCACCGCCCTGGCGCTGCAGCTTGCCGGCCAGGCGGGATTGAAACTTGCGGCCCTGTCCAAGGGCGGTGTTATGATATTCGACCAGGAGTAACCATGAAATCCAGCGACATCATCCGCATGACCAACCAGATTGCCGATTTTTTCAGAGCCTATGGCCGTGACCAGGCGCTCAAGGAAATTGCCACGCACATCAATAATTTCTGGGATCCGCGCATGCGCACGCATTTGTTTGCCTATCTCGAAAAGGGCGGTGCCGGCATTGATCCGCTGGTGATCGAGGCATCGGCACAGATCAGAAAGCCCAAGGTTGAGGCTGCGTGAAAGTATTCCCTTCGCGCGCGAGGGGAGATGGAAGATAGCTACTTCACCAGTAGCACAAACGGCTCTTCGGTGGCGCGCTTGAGCAGGGTGGCGTAGGTGGCATAGATGCCTGCATCGGCGTTGAATTTTCCGAACTGGATGTCTTTGCCCAGGTTTTTTACGGGAACGAAAACGATGGGCGTTGAGACCGGCGTGAGCAGAGTGCCGCGGCCCGACTGCAGCGTGGTGAGGAGGCCGAACATTTCGCCGCCGATCATGGGGCGTGACAGAATGATGAGACGGTATTGACCCATCTTGTTGGTGACGAGGTAGATGTAGCCTGACTGGTGGGGAACCGACACGGCACCATCCTGCTTGAAGGCAGCATCGATGCGGTCTGATTCGCGAAACACCAAATGCGACAGGGCGGTGTCCCATAAAATTTCGGTGCGGTAGGCGTAGGCCGACTGGGCATCGCTGAAGGAGGGGCGGAGTGTCAGGTAGTCGCCTTCCAGCCAGGATACGGCGGGGTGCGAATAGGAGCCCAGTGATTCAGGGGCGAGTTCTTCCTTGCCGTTGGCTGGCGGCTTGTGCTTGCGCAGGCTTAGTTGCAGGGCTTCTTCGATGCGGACGACGGAGGCCAGCGTGAAGGGGCGGGTTCCAGTCAGGGCTTTTTCCAGGGTTGACAAGCTGATTTTTGCCTTGTCCGCCAGGTGCTGGCGCGAAATCCTGCGGCGGGCCAGCTCTTCACGCACCTGGCCGCCGATGACCTTGTTTTCTTCCGGGGATAGATCGTCGTCGCTCATGATGCCCGTAACTTCCCACACATTCGCGCACATTTCCACCCAATCGTTGCGGATTGCGGCGGAAGAAGAACGTTCTTCACATTGGCGGCGCGGGGCATAACCCATGTATTTGATTGGGCCATGGACCAGCATTGGTGCTGGCCTTGGAGGATAAAGTGAACACAATCGCGCAACGCCGCAGCTTCAAATCCCGTTTAGACATCATTGTCGCCATTTTTGGATTGGCGGCCATTCTGTTGCTTTCCATTTTCGGTCAGGCACGGGCGGGTGAAGCCAGGCTCGCCTTTGTCACGCCCAATGACATGCAGGCCGGCAGCCTGCTGCTCAAAGCCAACAAGGACGGCAAATATCTGGAAGCGCCGCGGGTTGCCACGGATTTCAACGTCAGCGTATCCGGCCCCACCGCCCGCACGACTGTTACCCAGCGCTTTGAGAACCCGGCGGATGGCTGGGTGGAAGGCGTCTACGTTTTTCCGCTGCCCGACAACGCGGCAGTGGACACGCTCAAGATCATTGCCGGCAACCGGGTGATCGTTGGCGAGGTAAAGGAACGCCAGGAAGCCAAAGTCATCTACGAGAAGGCCAAGG
>JANMPF010000237.1:0-4139 GCA_031369725.1 Rhodobiaceae bacterium
GTTTGCGGGACTTGCTTGCGACAGGAAAAGGACAGCCCAACGTCGGGCAACCCATGAACGCTACTGAGCGGGCGCTTGTTCTTTAAGTAATTCTCGCAGGTGCGCCCGCCACTCCATCCGGGCGGAGCGCCTCAAGCGAATGTGAGTTGGCATGCGGAAGAGAGCACTGGATGAAGGCTTCCCTCGATGGGAAGATCGAGGGGTCGGAGGGCTACGCAAATTAGGTCGAATCATGGTCGGAAGTCTATGGCCTATCGAGCACCCTGACTTCGGCTCGCTGGCGAAAGACAAGATTCGTCCGGGGACTCAAACTCGACAGCTGGGTATAGAGACGGGCCGACCAAAGTCAGCGGCATTCAAATTACATGGTTTTCGAATAGACCACCAGCTGATCAAGCACTGTGCCCCAGCCGTTGTGAAAGCCCATGTCTTCATGTTTCTTGCGCCCCGCTTCATCCCGGTGGATCGCTGTGGCTTTATAGCGTGTGCCTTTGCCACTGCTTTCCAGCTCAATGATTGCCGTGAAGAATGGATTTTCGGAAGGGCGGTAACCGGCAAGTAATGCGTCCGTAAACACAAGGCGTGTGTTTGGTACCACTTCGAGATAGCAGCCAAGGTTGGGAAACTCCTGGCCCTCGGGTGAGAGCATGACCGTGCTGAACACACCGCCTGGGCGAAGGTCAATCTCGCAACTCTTGATCGTCCAGGGGGCCGGCACGAACCAGTGCTTGATGTGCTCCGGTTTTGTCCATGCGGTCCAAACCAATTCACGCGGCACATCCACAACGCGTTCAAGAACGAGGTCGAGCTTGGGGTTCATTTTGTTTTCTCCTTGAGGTTCAAAAGATAGTCATCCAGCTGGTCAAGGCGTCGGTTCCACAGGTTCCGCTGCTGGGTCAGCCAGTTTTCTGCCAGCTGCATGCGCTTTGGCGCGAGTTGATAGGTTCGCACGCGGCCCGTCTTGCGCGAACGCACCAACCCGCTTTCCTCCAAAATGCCCATGTGCTGAACAAACGAGGGGAGTGCCATGTCGAATGGTGCGGCAAGCTGGCTGACCGAGGCAGGGCTGCGACTCAAACGTTCCAGCACATGGCGGCGGGTAGGGTCCGATAAGGCGCGAAAAACGCTGTCGATGGGCTTTTCTATTGCCGATTGGAGTGCCATCTCACACCTTTCCACTCTTTTGCTGTGTCTGGATTGAACATAGGACAAGTCAATACTTAGGTCAATGCCTAAGTATTTGCAGGAACACCAAGCGCTCCTTGTGAATCCTGCGAAATCTGCTATGCTTGATTTGAAGAGACGCAATCCGGCGGGGAGGGATGTGTCATGCGCGGGTCAGCAACGAAACTTGGCGGCTATCTTACGTTTCGGATATTGGGAGCACTTGTCGCCATTTGGTTGGCGTTCGCGGCTTCCCCCACAGGTTTCGCCCAGCAGGGTTCCGTTTGCCCCGCGCCACAAAATACTTGCGGCTGCCCCACATGTGGCTGTAGCACCCAGCCGAGCTGCCCTGCGGGGCAATCGCTTTTTGACGACTATTGCCTGCCCGATTGTCCGGGTGACTATGTGCGCTATCCCGGCTCGCCGGGCTATTGTTCCCCACCTTGTCACCATGGCTGCCCGGAAGGTTTTGAGCCCGTGCCATTGCCACAGTGCCCGCAAGGCTATCACCGTGATTTGCAAAATCCCGATCAATGCCTGAGCGACCCCAATTTTGGCAATACGGTTTGCCCAAAAGGGCTGGCCTATTCGCCTGAAACTGGAAAATGCTCGCCGCAGTGTCCGCAAGGCACCTATTTAGACAGCACCGGCCTGTGCACAAGCAATTACCAGAAGCCATGTCCTGAAAATTATCAGCGCAATCCTGAAACTGGCGCTTGCGTTCCGCCAGGCATATGGCCGCCCACGCATTTGTGGGTTTGCATGCCGCTGTGCCCACAGGGCTTCGTGCGTGACATCGAACATCCAACGCGTTGCCTGCCGCCGAAAAACGATTGTCCACAAGGCTATGAGAATGTCCGCGGGCGCTGCCTGCCAGTTTGCGAGCAGGGTTACGCCCGCGATGACTATGGCTATTGCAACCCGCCAAAACAATGCGATGACGGCAGCTATCCCGATTTGCGCGGCCGTTGCCATCCATCGGAATGTCCGCTGGGCTTTGACAACATACGCGGGAAGTGCTTGCCGCCTTGCGATCAAGGCACACAGCGGGATGCCCGTGATCCCAACAGGTGCATTCCGGTTCGGCAGAATTGCCCGGATGGAACCAGCCTGAATATCCAGACCGGCCAATGCGACCGCGTTCCCCCACCGTCAAACAATTGCAAGCAGGGTTACATCTATAATCAGCGCAGTGGAAAGTGCGAATTGATTCCGCCGCCCAAGCGGAAAAATCCCGATTGCCCTGATGGCTATACCAAGACATCTTCCGGTAAATGTATCCCGACCCGCCAGCCGCCACCGCAAAAGCAGGTTGATTGCGGTGACGGCTATCAATTTAACCCAAACACTGGTGAATGCGTGCAAATAAACCAGCAGCCCAAGGGATGCCCCGATGGAATGCATTTCGACCGTCGGCGCCAACACTGCGTGGATGATTTTACCGGTGGTCAAACCCAGCCACCGGACCAGCCGCAAATTTTCCAGGTTAATCCAAATATGTTGAAACTGAATCCACAAGGCGACGCCTGTCCGGATGGCATGTACCGCGACAACAATGGGCGCTGCATACCGAAATAGTGGAAGCTAACTGCTTTTCAGTCGGTGCAATGAGATGGCAGGTTCGATATCACCAAACGCGCTCATCAGCGCGAGGACGAAGATCTTCAGTTTGGTGGCTGAACCTGCAGGAATGCCGGACCCGTCCCCCAGCACAAATGCACGCAACGAGAAGCGCCTGTCTTCAATGATCGGCACGATATCACGGTCAAGAGTTGGCATGTCAATGGTGAACCCCGCTTGCCTAAAGCCAAGCACGCTTCCCACAAAGGCATTTCTGACGGCGACCAACAGATTGGACCCAATGGCGGCACGAACATCATCGGCGGCGTTGAGCGATGCAAGGTCCTTGTCAACGATGAACAGAACCACAAGCTGGAAGCCGACGCGCTCGGCCTCCTCCGAAAAATTCAGCTCTTTCAAGGTTGCGAAAAAATTTTCTGATTGTGGTGCTGGAATGTCAATTACATAATCGCGGCCAAGCGAGCCGAGAATGGTGTCAAACAAGGTCATTTGGCCTTGCACCTGCTCAAAATCAACCAGCACGGTGCGGCCGGGGAAGGCGGCGCGCAAAGGACCCTCGGGAACATTGGCATCAATGACGAAAGGATCTCTTCCAGCAAGCAGGAGATAGTCGACCAGCACGCGCGCCAGCAAGGTTTTTCCATTGCGGTGCCGATCAGAAGCGATGATGTATATCGTGGGCTTGCTAGCCAATGTTATTGGGCTTGTTGTGCGCGTCCACCGGTGAGCAGGTCTTGCACCAGTTTCACATGGGCAAATTGTTCATCAATTTCAGAACACCACTTGCGCACATAGCCACGCAGCACGAACGAGAATTTACCCGGCGAACCATCATTGGCTTTGTTGTCGATGAAATCCTTGAAGGTGACACCGGAAAGATCAACTTGCTCGTAAGCCATTTCATTCAGCTTCGGCACGGCGATTTCCTGCGCTTTTGGAATTGCCGCAAAATACTTGCGCTGGGTCGCTGCATCCCATTCAAAGAAGTTTGTTTCATTGATGAAATTGCGTGCCACCACATAATTCATCCCCGGCAGATAATGGGCGATTTCGGCAATTTCATCAAGCGAGGCAATCGACGGGCCAATAACGTGGAACAGTCCCAGATTGAATGCACCAGCACGCGCTGCTTCCAGGACGCCAATGCGCTCGAACAGGTCCAGTGCATAGGTCATGTTGCCGGCTTTAAGGTCAACGATGGTAACCGGCACATTCGACGTTTCCATGGTATCCAGCAACTTCATTTGATGCGCAACATTCCCAAGGTCGATTATTTCGGCGATTGCGGGATAGAACCGCTTGAGTGTGCCGCGCGGATATTCAGTGTCAAAAGCGCGGGTGAGGACATTTTTGCGGGCAAAGAAATCGAGCAGTGCACGCGAAATGGTGGTTTT
>JANMPF010000244.1:0-3153 GCA_031369725.1 Rhodobiaceae bacterium
TTGAGGCCGCAAGCGTGATACTGCCGGGCGACTCGATTGACCTGGCGATCGATGCGGCCAAGCTGCACTTCTTCGATCCCCAGACACATCTCGCAATCTAGAGCCTGATCAGTACATTGCATCCAAAATACAATCGTCATTCCGGCGCAAGCCGGAATCTCGTTCAGGATAGATTGCCGCCAGATTCCCTGAGTTCACAAACGAAGTGCAACACCAAATTGAGATTAAGGTGTCGCCATGGGAACCAGATATCAACAGCTTAACCTTGAAGATCGCTGCACGATTGCCCGTTTACACGCCGAAGGCTGTTCGCTCCGGCAAATCGCTGCAGATGTGGATTGCGCGGCATCGACCGTTTCTCGTGAGTTGAAACGCAATACCAGCCGCCAGTCGGGGTACCGCCCGGCCTATGCCGAAGAGCAGACCAGGGCGCGGCGCTGGAAGGGATCAAAACTCGACCGCTCCGAGACCTTGCGTAATGCTGTTCTCAATCGCTTGGCTTGCCGCTGGTCGCCCGAGCAAATTGCCGGACGCATGCTGGCCGAGACGGGCACTCCCCTCATGAGCCACGAGACCATCTACCGCTTCATCCATGCCCAGCTTGCCCGCACCAAGGATCACACATGGGCAAGACTGCTGGCGCGGGGAAAGTCCAAACGCGGCTTTCGTGGGCGCCGCGGTGGAAGCCCTGCAGGATTCATAAAAGACCGTGTTTCCATAGCTCAAAGGCCAATACAGGCCGAAGACCGCAGCACCCCTGGCCATTGGGAAGCCGATCTCATGCTGTTCTCCAAATACGGACAGGCCATTCTCACCCTGCATGATCGAAGCTCACGCATTCTCCTGGCCACACGGCCACCCACCAAGGCCGCAGCACCAACCGTCAAAACCCTGGCCTCCCTCTTGCAGCCAATGCCCCAAGACTTGCGGCAAACCATAACCTTTGACAACGGAACCGAGTTTGCCCACCACTACGAACTTAACCACATCAACCTCAAAACCTACTTCTGCGACACACATTCACCATGGCAGAAAGCTGCATCGAAAACGCCATCGGACGCATGCGCCGCTTCATGCCACGCAAAACCGACCTTGCAACCCTCTCCGATCAGGACTTCAATGCCTTCCTGCTCGCCTACAACAATACGCCGCGCAAATGTCTCGCATACAAAACCCCAGCAGAGGTCTTCTGTCAGCAACTGTTGCACTTCAAATGTGAATCCACCTCCCGGCTTTCGCCGGGATGACAGAACAACGAAGGGGCCGGGATGACAGAACAACGAAGGAGCAGGGATGACAGATTAAGGAGAAGTAACTCCCTACGACCTCGGTCGCATCTTCTCCGGATCGTAATGCGCGAATTTTACCACGCGGCCCGGAAGGCGCTTTTGCTGGCCGTCCAGTTTGCCGATTTCAATTTCCGTTCCCAACTCACTGTGCAGCACATCAACGCGTGCAAGTGCTATGTTCTTTCCAAGTATGGGAGAACGCATCGAACTGGTGACAACGCCCACAACAGCGCGACCAATGTAGACATGATCGCCGTGGCCAACCGCCTCATTTGAAAAGATCTCGAGCCCGACCAACTTATGCCGCGGATGTTCCTTGCGCTGGATCAACGCCTGCTTGCCAATGAAATCATCAAGCTTGGATTTAAGCGGCACGGTAAAACCAATGCCTGCTTCAAAAGGATCGGTTTCCGAACTGAATTCAAAATTGGCAAATATCAAGCCCGCTTCGATGCGCACCATGTCAAGTGCTTCAAGGCCCATCGGCTTCAGACCGTATTTCTTGCCTGCCTCCCATACCGCATCAAACACGGCGACGGCATCTTTGGGATGGCAGAATATTTCATAGCCCAATTCCCCCGTGTAGCCCGTTCGCGAAACCACAACGGGTGCCCCCTCGAAATGACCAATGCGTGCCACCGCAAAACGGAACCACTCCAGCTCCCCAATGGCAGGCTGGGCCGGCGATGTCCATATGACTTCCTTCAGGAGATCCCGGCTGTTTGGACCCTGCACCGCAATATTGTGGAGTTGTTCGGTGGAAGAACGCACCCAAACCTTGTAGCCCATCTTTTCGGCCTGTTGACGCAGCCATTGGCCGCTGAAGTCATCGCCGCACACCACGCGGAAATTATTCTGCGCCAATCGAAACACCGTGCCATCATCAATCATGCCGCCGTTTTCGTAACACAGGGCAGTGTAAACCACCTGGCCCACCGACAGTTTGCGAATGTCCCGCGTGCAGCAATACTGTAGCAGCACTTCGGCATCCGGCCCGGTAACTTCAAACTTGCGCAACGGCGAAAGGTCGGTAACCGTAACATGGTCGCGGCAGGCCCAGTATTCTTCAACCGGCCCTTCATTGTTAAAGCGCGACGGCAACCAATACCCCCGATATTCCACATGGTTGCGCGTGAGTGCGGAAAAACACGGATGAAATGCGGTTTCCTTGGTGAGATGGGCATCGGCTTCAGCTGTCATGCGGGTTACCACTGCGCGTTGGAATTTCTGTTTGTTTGAATAAGTGCGAATGTGAATGTCGGTGGGATTCCAGCCATTGGCGGCATCAATATCATCCGGGCACGACGATGACACACAAATGATGTCGGTAAGGGCCCGCATCAGCACATAGTCGCCGGGTCGCGACCATGGTTCATCAAGGTAAAGCTGGTTGTTGTGGTCAATATTTGTGTTGTAAAAATAGTTCAGTGCCTCCCAGCCTTTTCGCGGGGCAACACCATAGGGCTTCAAGGCATGATTGAAATTCTCTGTGCAGTTCACATGGCCCGGATATCCCATGTCATCATAATAGCGTGCTGTGCAGGCAAGCGCGAAAGCGTCATGCCGCCCGACCGTATCCTGCACAATTTCAATCAGCGGCTCAAATTCCCGGTCAAAAGATTTGGCCGGAAGTCCCGGCATGGGATAGCTGCGGCCCAGCAATGTACGGCTAACAGTTGAGTCCAATGCCAGGTCTTTGCCCTTGTCAACCTTGCGCGCCGACAACGCCTGAAAATCTGTACACTGACGGCCTGAAACATCAATGACCTGGATATATTCACCTGCCCGCACCAGATAGGCACAAGCCGTGGCAGCCTTGATGCGGATATCCTGCAAGGGGTCGCCCAAGGGCTCTGGCAACAGC
>JANMPF010000259.1:0-9333 GCA_031369725.1 Rhodobiaceae bacterium
GTCAGGCTTCGGAAAATCTAGCTAGTTCACGGTCTCGCCGGGGTAGACGCCCCACAGCATGTCCTGCTCGACATAGCCATCATAGCCGCTGGCGTTTATTTCGCACCACTTGCCATTACAATTTGTAACATCACTCATGGCACCGGCCGCAAGATTGGCGGCAACTGAGCTTTCCCGGTTGGCTGCCGTGTACAGCATGGTCATCTGTGTCCCGCGCCAAGGTGCCACAACGGCGGTGCGTTTTCCGGCCAGCATGCTTTGCAAAATCCAGCCTTCTTCGCCATCACTATCCCTGATGCGCCGCCAGTTTTCAAATTCGGCAACAATTTCCACCGGCAGGCCCTTGCGCTGGAAAACCCAGGCCACGGGATGATCGCTCGAGGGACCGCGCCGCACATTCACTTTTTCAGCTTTAAGTGAAACAAAGCGCGGGATGGCCAAACCGGATTGGCCAACACTTGCGGTTTTTTCGGGAATTGAAGATGTGAAGCTGGGATCGGCAGCCGAACTTGCCAGCGAATCAGGCCGATGCCCAAAAAGTGACCAAGCTACTCCACCTGCTATTGCAAGGCAGGCGCAGGCCATCAAAAGCGACCCTAAATATCGTTTAGTCGAATTACTCTTCGCCATGACCTATGAGCATTCCCTATTGTAGCGACGGGCCTGATGAGTCTACATCATGCATACGAAACTGCAACATTTGACACATAACAGAAATGGCGACCTAAGGTTAATAATATGTCAAGATTTCAAGTTTGGAGCCGGTCCACATGAGTAAACACAGGCCTATCGTAGTTGTGACGCGCAAATTGCCGCAAGTTGTGGAAACGCGGATGATGGAGCTCTTCCAGACCAAGCTGAATGCAACTGACCAAGCGATGAGCAAGGCAGAACTGGTGGAAGCCGTCAAAAGCGCCGATGTCCTGGTTCCAACGGTGACTGACCGAATTGATAAAGCCATTCTCATGCAGGCCGGTGACCAACTTAAACTCATCGCCAATTTCGGAACTGGCGTTGACAATATTGATGTGGAAACAGCAATTGCGCGGGGCATTACTGTCACCAATACGCCAGGCGTTCTTACCGAAGATACCGCCGACATGACCATGGCGCTCATCATGGCCGTGGCGCGGCGTTTAATTGAGGGTGCAAAGGTCATCGGCAGTGACAATACATGGCAGGGTTGGTCGCCCACCTGGATGCTTGGCAGCCGCATTTCGGGAAAGCGCATCGGCATTATTGGCATGGGGCGCATTGGAACTGCGTTGGCGCGGCGGGCCAAAGCCTTTGGCATGCAGATTCACTATCACAACCGCAAGCCGGTTAACGCAAAGATCGAAACAGAGCTGGAAGCCACCTATTGGGAGAGCCTGGACCAGATGCTGGCAAGGATGGACATCATCTCGGTGAATTGCCCGCATACGCCTGCCACCTACCATCTGCTGTCGGCGCGGCGGCTGAAGTTGATGAAGAAGGATGCTATTCTGGTGAATACGGCGCGCGGCGAGGTGATCGACGAAAACGCCATGGCGCGCATGCTGGAAGCGGGTGAGCTAGGCGGTGCGGGGCTCGATGTGTTTGAACATGAGCCAGCTGTGAACCCAAGGTTGTTGAAATCCAATAAGGCGGTACTTTTGCCGCACATGGGTTCGGCTACGCTGGAGGGTCGGATTGATATGGGTGAAAAAGTCATTATCAACATCAAAACTTGGGTTGATGGCCATAATCCGCCTGATCGGGTCTTGCCATCCATGCTTTAGGCAGCTATTTAGCTATTTATGTTGCACTGCAACATAGGTTGCTTTTTACTTTTGCTCAAAGTATGAATAAATGCTCAAACCCAGGGGGCTAGCCTTGCAAACCACAAAACAGGAAATTTCCGTGCATTCCGATTTGCCTTTACCGAAGTTGCCAAAGGCAACGGTTGAAGAGCTGAGCTCTGCGATTGTTCTGAAGTTGGCGTTTGCTGTTGGCAAAGACCCCGCGGCCGCGCGTGGCCATGACTGGCTAAAGGCAGCCATTCTGGTGGTGCGTGATCATGTCATTGAGCACTGGATGGTCTCGGTGCGTGAGACTTACCAAAGCAAGGGCAAGCGGGTCTATTATCTTTCAATGGAATTTCTGATTGGCCGCCTGTTGAGAGATGCGGCTTCCAATCTTGGCCTTTTCGAAAACCTGCAGGCGGCACTGGAAAATCTGGGTGTTGAAGCCGATCTCGTTGAGGCGCTTGAACCTGATGCTGCCCTTGGCAACGGTGGCTTGGGCCGCCTGGCTGCCTGTTTCATGGAAAGCATGGCCAGCCTTTCCATACCGGCATTTGGCTATGGCATCCGTTACCGCCACGGACTATTCCGCCAGAAAATAATCGACGGAGTACAGGTTGAGTTGCCAGAGGACTGGCTGGTTCACGGCAACCCCTGGGAATTTGAGCGGCGCGAGCGAGAGTTTGAAATTGGTTTTGGCGGAGTCGTTGAAGCCTCGGCTGTTGTTAAGGGTGCTTCCACCTATAAGTGGAAACCTGCCGAAACAATTCTGGCAGTTGCCTATGACACGCCCATTTGTGGCTGGAAAGCCAAACGCGTCAATACGCTACGCCTGTGGGATGCGCGCGCCGTTGATCCCATCAAGCTTGAACAATTCAACCGTGGTGACCACATCGGCGCGCAATCGGACAATACGGTTGCTGAAAGCATTACGCGGGTTCTCTATCCGTCAGACTCGACACCTGCCGGGCAAGAGTTGCGCCTGCGGCAGGAGTATTTCTTCACCTCGGCCTCACTGCAGGATCTTGTCCGCCGGCACGTCAACCAATATGGCAGTGTCTTGAATCTGGCTGAAAAGGCCGCCGTTCAGATGAATGACACGCACCCCTCAATTGCGGTTGCCGAATTGATGCGCATTTTGGTGGATGAACATCACGTGGCATGGGACACGGCTTGGGATGTTACGCGGGCCACGTGTGGCTATACCAACCACACGCTGTTGCCCGAGGCCCTGGAAAGCTGGCCAGTGCATTTGATGGAGCGCCTGCTACCGCGCCACATGCAAATTGTTTACGCGATCAATGCGGGCATTATTGCCGATGCACACAAGAAGGGCCTGGTCGACTTTGAGTTCCTTGGCAACATTTCGCTGATCGACGAACACAATGGCCGGCGCTTGCGCATGGGACAGCTGGCTTTTGTGGGCTCCCACAGCATTAACGGTGTTTCGGCGCTGCATTCGGGGCTCATGAAAGAAACCGTGTTCAAGGATTTGAACGCGCTTTATCCGGGCCGCATCAACAACAAGACGAACGGCATTACGCCGCGGCGCTGGCTGCAGCAAATCAACCCCGGACTTACTTTGCTGGTTCGCGAGGCCATTGGTCCCAAATTTCTGGACAATGCGGAGGAACTTGTCATGCTTGACAGGTTTGCCGATGACGCAAGCTTCATCGAAAAATATGCCGGTGTGAAACGCGCCAACAAACAAAGGCTTTCGCAGCTTATTTTGCAGCGTACTGGCATTTCAACTGATCCTTCAGCACTTTTTGATGTGCAAATTAAGCGCATTCACGAATATAAGCGGCAGTTGCTCGCCATTCTTGAAACCATTGCACTTTACAATTCCATCCGCGCCAATCCCGGCCGCATCACGGTTCCGCGCGTCAAGATTTTCGCAGGCAAGGCAGCGGCGAGCTATTGGGAAGCAAAAACCATTATCCGCCTGATCAACGACGTAGGTGCGGTCATCAATGCCGATCCTTCCGTACGCGGATTATTGAAAGTGGTTTTCATTCCCAACTACAATGTGACGCTGGCCGAAACGATTGTTCCTGCGGCTGATATTTCTGAGCAAATTTCAACGGCTGGCCTTGAAGCTTCGGGTACCGGAAACATGAAACTTGCGCTTAATGGCGCGCTTACTGTTGGTACGCTTGATGGTGCCAATGTGGAAATACTGGAACATGCCGGTGCCGACAATGTTTTCATTTTTGGGCTTACGGCTGCGGAAGTTGCCGAACGCCGCAAAGCGGGCCACGTGCCGCGAGACATTATTGATCACTCACCCCACTTGAAACAGGTGATTGAATCAATCCGCACCGGCGTGTTTTCGCCATCCGAACCCAATCGCTACCATGACCTTATGGTTGGCCTTTTGGACCATGACTATTTCCTGGTGACTGCGGATTTTGCGGCTTATTCCCAGGCCTTGGGCAAGGCCGATGCCGTTTGGCGCGACCCCAGAGGTGCGTGGACCGCCAAGGCAGTGCATAATACGGCACGGCTTGGCTGGTTCTCTTCCGACCGAACGATCAAGGAATATGCCAAGGAAATCTGGGATGTTCCCGCCTCATAATTTTACCATTGCTCCTTTTCAAACTCCAATCCATAGTGCTTGGAAATAGTGTGGGTATCCCATGTCAACAGTCGGATTGAATCGAGACGAAGTTGACGCCCTTGTTGGAGGTCAACACCATGACCCCTTTGCCGTGCTGGGTTTGCACAAGGTGGGGAAAGCGTGGATTGCACGGGCATTTGTCAATGGGGCTGAAAAGCTTGCCGTGCATGACCTCGCTGGCGCCAAACTTGGCGACTTGACCAAAACCCATGATGCCGGGTTTTTTGAGGGTGCGGTAAAAGTCAAAGACCGCCAGCCCATTCGTTTTGAAGCATCAAATACCGGCGGCAAATGGCAGGTGACTGACCCCTATTCCTTTGGACCTGTTTTGGGTCCCATGGACGATTATTATGTGGCGCAGGGAACCCACTTGCGGCTTTACGACAAGATGGGTGCACATGTCATGACCCTTGAGGGTGTTGCGGGGGTGCACTTTGCCGTTTGGGCACCCAACGCGCAACGGGTCTCGGTTATCGGTGATTTCAATGATTGGGATGGGCGGCGCCATGTCATGCGAAAGCGCATGGGCATTGGGGTGTGGGAAATATTCCTTCCGGGCCTTGCTGATGATGTAAAATACAAATTTGAAATTATTGGTGCCCAAGGCCAATTGCTGCCGCTGAAAGCCGACCCTTATGCCTTTGCTGCCGAGCTTCGCCCGCACACTGCTTCGCGGGTTGCGACAATAACCGATTTCAAATGGACGGATGCGAAATATCTTGAAGCCCGTGCCAAACATGATCCGCGCCGCTCGCCCATGTCAATTTATGAAGTGCATCTTGGGTCGTGGAAAAAGCGGGATGGCAGCGGGTTCTTGAGTTACGATGAACTGGCAATTGATCTTGTGGGTTATGTCCGTGACCTGGGCTTTACCCATATTGAACTGCTTCCTGTTTCTGAGCACCCCTATGACCCATCCTGGGGTTACCAGCCAACGGGCCTGTTTGCACCAACCTCGCGCTTTGGTGATCCGCATGGATTTGCCCGTTTTGTGGATGCAGCACACGCTGCAAATATCGGCATTATTCTGGATTGGGTTCCGGCACATTTCCCAACGGATGAATTTGGCCTGGCGAATTTCGATGGCACGGCACTTTACGAACATGCCGATCCACGCAAGGGTTTTCACCCCGACTGGAACACTGCCATCTACAATTTCGGCCGCACCGAGGTGCAGAGCTTTCTCATCAACAATGCGCTTTTCTGGCTGGAAAAATATCACATTGACGGGTTGCGGGTGGATGCCGTGGCTTCAATGCTCTATCTCGATTACTCACGCAAGAGCGGTGAGTGGATTCCCAATGAACACGGCGGCAATGAAAACCTCGAGGCGATAGCGTTTCTGCGCCGCATGAATGAAGTGTGTTACGCCGCCCACCCGGGCATTATCACCATCGCTGAAGAATCCACGGCGTTTCCCGGCGTTTCACAACCTTCCTACAATGGCGGGTTGGGCTTCGGCTTCAAGTGGAACATGGGCTTCATGCACGACACGCTGCAATACATGTCGCGCGATCCGGTTCATCGTGGCCACCATCACAATGATTTGACCTTCGGGCTGCTTTACGCTTTTTCAGAAAATTTTGTGCTGCCACTTTCCCATGACGAAGTTGTGCATGGCAAAGGCTCGCTTTTGCGCAAGATGGGTGGCGACACGTGGGCGAAATTTGCCGGCCTTCGCGCCTACTATGCTTTCATGTGGGCATATCCCGGCAAGAAGCTTTTGTTCATGGGGCAAGAATTTGCGCCATGGGAAGAGTGGGGCGAAGCCAAAAGCCTGGATTGGCATTTGCTGGGGTATGAGTCCCACAAGGGCGTTCAATCGCTGATCAGGGAACTCAATGCTTTTTACAAGTCTAGCCCTGCCATGCATGGCCGCGACTGTGAGGGTGAGGGGTTTCAGTGGTTGATTGCGGATGACCACACGAACTCGGTTTTTGCATGGGTGCGTTGGGCAGGTGAGGCCTCACCTGTCGTTTCGATTTCCAATCTCACTCCGGTTCCGCGGGTAGGCTATGTGGTGCCAATGCCGCGCGCCGGGCGCTGGATTGAACGGATCAATTCGGATGCGCTGGCCTATGACGGCACCGGCATGGGCAATGGCGGCAGTGTTATTGCCGTTGCAAAACCAACTGCGGACCAGCCGGCGCAGGCAATTTTAACTCTGCCTCCAATGGCGACCTTGATTTTGGAATTTTCGGCAACGTAATATAAAAATAAAGGGTACTGGGAGGGAATAAAATGGCAGAAAACCGCAGGACCGCGCCGCTGGCGCGTGATGCAATGGCTTATGTTCTGGCCGGCGGCCGCGGCAGCCGATTGATGGAACTTACGGATCGCCGTGCCAAACCAGCTGTGTTCTTTGGTGGCAAATCCCGCATTATCGATTTTGCCCTGTCCAATGCCCTGAACTCGGGCATCCGCCGCTTTGGTGTGGCAACCCAATATAAGGCGCACAGTCTTATTCGGCATTTGCAACGGGGCTGGAACTTCTTGCGACCAGAGCGCAACGAAAGCTTTGACATCCTGCCAGCGAGCCAGCGGGTTTCCGAGGACCAATGGTACAACGGCACGGCTGATGCAGTGCACCAGAACGCCGACATCATTGAAGGCTATGGCCCAAAATACATGGTCGTTCTGGCGGGTGATCACATCTACAAAATGGATTACGAGCTCATGTTGCAGCAGCACGTGGACCAGGGAGCTGATGTCACCGTTGGCTGTCTTGAAGTGCCGCGCATGGAGGCCACAGGCTTTGGCGTCATGCATGTTGACGAGAAAGACCGGATTATCGCTTTCGTTGAAAAGCCGAAGAACCCACCAGGCATTCCCGGCAATCCTGACCATGCGCTGGCATCAATGGGCATTTATGTTTTTGATACGAAGTTCCTGCTTGATCTCTTGCGCGAGGATGCGGCAAACCCGAATTCTGCCCATGACTTTGGCAAAGACATAATCCCGCATATCGTCAAGAACGGCAAAGCTGTCGCACATCGCTTCGCCCAATCGTGTGTTCGCTCCACCAAGGAAGCTTCAGCCTATTGGCGCGATGTGGGTACGATTGATGCCTATTGGGAGGCCAATCTTGATCTTTGCGACACACTGCCCGCACTTGATCTCTACGACAACGACTGGCCAATTTGGACTTATGGTGAAGTGACGCCGCCGGCCAAATTCGTGCATGACGAAGATGGCAGGCGCGGCATGGCGGTATCATCGCTGGTGTCGGGTGGTTGCATTGTTTCGGGTGCCTCACTGCGGCGGACACTTCTGTTCACCGGCGTTCGGGTAAATTCATTTTCCCAGGTCGAGGAGGCTGTCATCATGCCGCATGTGGAAATTGGCCGAAATGCGATTTTGAAAAAGGTTGTGATTGACCGTGGTGTGGTGATTCCAGATGGCCTTGTCGTGGGCGAGGATCCTGTTGCTGATGCAAAGCGGTTCAGGCGCACGGAGAGTGGCATATGCCTCATCACCAAGCCGATGATCACAAAACTTTTCGCATGAAAGTTCTAAGTGTTGCCGCCGAAGTTTTTCCGCTGGTGAAAACCGGCGGACTAGCGGATGTGGCCGGAGCGTTGCCGGCTGCCTTGGCAAAGCTTGATGTGAGCGTGATGACGCTGGTGCCGGGCTATCCTGCAGTCATGAAGGCTTTGGAGAGCTATGAGGTTGCCAGCACGGCGGACAACCTGTTTGGCGGTCCGGCACGATTGCTGTGGGGAAAGGCAGGGGGACTTGACCTCTTTGTTCTTGATGCGCCGCATTTGTTTGACCGTCCGGGCAATCCATATCTTGGGCCCGATGGCAAGGACTGGCCGGACAATTCCCGGCGTTATGCTGCACTTTCGCTCATGGCCGCTGAAATTGGCCGCGGCGTGGTAGCTGATTTTGCGCCTGATATTATCCATTGCCATGATTGGCAGTCGGGGCTGGTTCCGGCTTATGTGCGGTTTGGTGGCGGGCCCAAGACGGTGATGACTGTCCATAATCTTGCATTCCAAGGCCATTATCCGGCTTCGATTTTTGGAACGCTTGGGTTACCGCCCGTTGCCTTCAGCATCGAGGGGGTGGAATATTTTGGAGGTGTTGGCTATCTGAAGGCGGGACTTCAATGCGCCGATGCCATTACCACTGTCAGCCCCACCTATGCGCGCGAGATTCTCACGATTGAAGACGGCATGGGGCTTGACGGATTGCTGCGTACACGGAGCAATGTTGTGCACGGCATTGTCAACGGCATCGATACCGACGTCTGGAATCCGGACAAAGACAGCAATATTCCGCAAACCTACTCCGCCAAACAGCTGAACAAGCGTAGCATGAACAAGGCGGCAATTGAAAAGCGTTTTGGTTTGATTGCTGGCGACGGCCCGCTCTACTGCATTGTCAGCCGGCTGACCCTGCAGAAAGGCATGGACCTTGTTGCGGCGGCGTTGCCAAGGCTTATTGAGCTTGGTGGAACACTTGCCATTCTTGGTTCGGGTGATGTGGCACTTGAAGCATCCCTCAAGGAAGCGGCTGTGCGCTATCCAGGCAGGGTTGGCATTACCACAGCCTATGACGAGCCGCTGTCGCATCTCTTGCAGGCGGGTTCTGACGCCATACTAATTCCTTCGCGGTTTGAACCTTGCGGTCTCACCCAGCTCTATGGCTTGCGCTATGCCTGCGTTCCTGTTGTGGCGCGAGTTGGGGGTTTGGCAGACACAATTATTGACGCCAATGATGCAGCCCTTTCCGCCGGCGTTGCCTCAGGCATTCAATTTGCGCCGGTGACGCAGGAGGCGTTGGAACATGCGTTGCAGCGCACCGCCACGCTTTACGCCGACAAGCCCGCATGGGCCTCAATGCAGCAGGCAGGCATGAAGGCGGATGTTTCATGGACGCGCAGTGCGGCGCGCTATGCCGATCTCTACAGCTCACTTTTGAAAGCAAACTGAGATGATTAAAACC
>JANMPF010000313.1:0-12248 GCA_031369725.1 Rhodobiaceae bacterium
CTGATGATTGCGACAGCTATAAATTTAGCAGCAAAAGGGAGTTATCGGTCGGATTGTCAGCGGCATGATCTTTGGTTTCTGGATGGGGGTAAGTAGCAGCCTGCCGTATGTCAGAACATCCTGACGCGTGCTTTTGGCCCACACCGGGATATGCGGCCTATATCCGGTTCGGGTCAAAATCGGAAGTGCGCGGCCAATAGTGCCACGTAGGTAACGGAACTGCAAGCAGACATGGGTTCCGTTTCTCCGATGGAGCGCAAAGGTACGGCAACCCCGGCCTTTGCAAGGTCAGTCTTGACAATAGATCGGTTGATGAAGATCAGTAGACCAAAATAGGTTCCTCCCAAATGCGCCTGCTACTGGTTGAAGATAACAAAGGCCTCTCGGATTGGCTGGCGCGGCTGTTGCGCAAAAGTAATTATGTTGTGGATTGCGTGTATAATGGCGAAGACGCTGATCACGCCGTGACGTCGGGAGACTACAGCCTGCTTATCGTCGATATTGGTCTGCCCTCCATGGACGGAATGGAACTGGTCAAAAGAATCCGCGCGCGTGGCCAAACAATGCCCATTCTCTTTCTCACTGCTGTGGACACTGTGACCAGCCGTATACACGGGCTGGATTTGGGTGCCGACGACTATTTGGTCAAACCTTTTGACATTGATGAACTTGAGGCACGCATTCGTGTGCAGCTGCGTCGCCGCGGCGGTCTTGCCATACCAAAAGTAACCTATGGTGATTTGAGTTTTGACATGACCAGCAAAGTCTTCACCCTGCGCGGGCATGAGCTGGATTTGACCGGCCGTGAACATGCGGTATTGGAGGCTTTGATAAGCCGCGCTGGCATGCCAATGGCAAAATCCATGCTAATCGACCACGTTTTTGGTTTTGAGGATGATGCCGCGCCTAATGCCGTCGAGGTTTATGTCCATCGGGTGCGCAAAAAAATCGAAATCGCCGACGTGAAGATTCTAACTCTGCGCGGCATGGGTTATGTCTTGAGGAAGAAAAATGGCCCGGCCAACGCATAGTCTGCAGCGGACGCTACTGATCTTCATTCTGCTGCCCCTCGGGCTCTTGCTCATTGCCAACGGTTTGCTCACCCTCAATCAGTCGAGCACAACAGCCGGCCTCGTCACTGACCACAATTTACTGGCTTCTGCCCGGGTCATGGCACAGGGAATTCATGTGGTTGACGGGGTTACTGAAGCTGTGATTTCGCCTTCTGCCATTGAAATGCTGGCATCCTCAGAACATGACATGGTCTACTATCAATTGCGCGCACCGAATGGCTCGATTCTCGCTGGCCAACCGGACTTGGCCAGCGGCAAAACACAGATAGACTCTGACGAAGCGGTTTACGCGGACAGCATCTTCCGGGGCCAAAAAATCCGAATTGTACAAGTAAGACAGCAGGTCGTGGGGCAAGCCACGCCCGGCTTTGCCACCGTCACCGTAGGTCAGACTCTCGTTGCACGCGACAAACTCATCCGCGATCTCTGGGTGACCAGCCTGATGCAACAAGGTCTGTTGGTGGTTGCGGCGGCATTTCTCGCCTGGATTGGCTTGAAACGTGGTCTTGCCCCGCTCAACCGCTTGCGTACAGCCATGAGCGAACGTCGGACCGGCGCATTAACCCCTTTGGAGGCGCCACAGGCGCCAGTCGAGGTTCAGCCGCTGGTGACGTCACTGAATGACTATATTGCGCGGCTCAGCTTGCTCATGGAAACCCAGCGACGCTTCGTGGCCAATGCTGCACACCAACTGCGCACGCCTTTGACCTTGCTAAAAACCCAGGCCACTTTTGGCCTGCGCGAGGAAACAACAACAGGAAAAGACGAGGCACTGAACGCCGTGACGACTTCGCTGGACTACCTTACGCGCCTGACCAATCAGCTGCTTGTGCTGGCGCGCGCTGAGCCCGGCACCAACCACGGTGCGCGCGTTGACATCGATCTTGTGCCAATTGTTCAGAAACTGATGGAGGATTTTGCGCCTGTCGCTCTTGATCGCAACATCGACCTTGGCATTGAGCTGGGCGATGCCAAAGTCATGGTTCATGGCAACCCGACTTTGTTGCGAGAGCTTATGTCAAATCTTATTGATAACGCTTTGCGGTATTCGTTCACTGAAGGTGTGGTGACCGTGAAGTTGTGCGCTTTAGGCACGACGGTCATTTTCACTGTGGAAGACTCAGGCCCGGGTATTCCGCCGGGTGAGCGCGACAAGGTTTTCGAGCGCTTTTACCGTGTTCATGGTGCGATTAGCGAAGGTTCCGGCCTCGGCTTGGCAATCGTGGCCGAAATCGTTGCGTCTCATGATGGCGGCGTGGCATTGCGGGAGCCAGAGAGCGGCAAGGGCCTCATCGTTGAGGTGACGTTGCCAGCAGCCTAAACATGCCCGTCACTGGCAGCCGGTGGCCGCCATTTCGCGAGGCGATGCTCAACCAAGGTCATCAAATATTCAGCGAGCAAAACCACAACAAGAACTACGATAATTGCCGCGAACATCAGTGCAACATCGTGCAACCCCCGCGCCAACTGGATAACGTGGCCGATCCCCTTGTTTGAACCGATAAACTCTCCAACAATCGCACCAACAATCGCAAAACTGAAACTCAGATGCAGAGAGGCAAAAATCCAGCTCATCGCCGAGGGAATGATCACCGAACGGGTTACCTGCCAGTTTGACGCACCCAAAATCTGCGCATTGGCGATCATGGCACGGTCCGCCTCTCGTACTCCCTGAAACGCGTTGGCAAAGACGATGAAAAACACCATGACGAAGGAAACCGCCACCTTCGACGCCAAGCCAAAACCCAGAATCAGAATGAAAATAGGTGCCAGAACCACACGTGGAATTGCATTCAATACCTTGATATAAATTGAGAAAATATCAGACAGCATCCTGTTGCGGCCAAGTGCAATGCCGCACACGATGCCAATCAACGACCCCAGAAAAAAACCCATCAAAGCTGCTGTCAGTGTATAGTACAGATGCACCCAGATTGAGACACCATCGCTGCCCTCCAAAATGAATTCCCATAGCCGTGCGAAGATTTCAGATGGATAGGAGTAGAAGAACGGGTCAATCCATTCCTTGCGCGCGCTGATTTCCCACGATCCAAGCAGTACCACCAGCACGACCAATCGCCAGATCAAAACCTGAATTTTTCGGTGGCGTGTTGCTATCCGTGCCGCTGCTTCAATTTCAGCATCGGAAGTGCCCGGTGCATAGACGATTGATCCATTCTTGATAGAAATTGCCGTCATGTTAATGCTCTGCTCCAGCCGAAGATCCAGCCTGAACTTCCTCTTTGAGGTCGCTCCAAATTGTGCGCGACAGTTCGATAAATTTTGGATCGTAGCGAATCTCGGAAATCACTCGGGGACGTGGTATGCCAATTTTATGTACAGCTTTGATGGTGGCAGGACGTGTTGTCAAAACATAGACCTTGTCGGCCAGGCCAATGGCTTCTTCCAAATCATGCGTCACAAAAACCACGGAAGCTTTTGCTTCGCTCCACAGCCGCAACAGCTCTTCATGCATGAGCACCCTTGTCTGCACATCCAGAGCGGAGAACGGTTCGTCCATGAGTAAAATCTGCGGCCGGTTAATGAAGGTTTGCGCCAGAGCAACGCGCTTTCGCATGCCGCCGGAAAGTTGATGTGGATAATGGCTCTCGAACTTGGCCAAACCCACCCGGGCGATCCAGTCGTGTGCCCTTGAATAGGCCGATTCACTTGTTTCACCACGAAACTGCGGTCCAGCGGCAACATTCTCCAACACGCTGCGCCAAGGAAACAACGCATCCGCCTGAAAAACAAAACCAATGCGCGGATCAATCCTGGTCACAGGCTTGCCCATCACTTTCACTTCCCCGGATGAAGGTTTACCCAAGCCCGTGATCAGGTTCAGCGTCGTTGATTTGCCGCAACCTGTCGGGCCCACGAGGGCAATAAACTCCCCCAGCGCCACGCTCAGGCTAAAGTCATTCAGGGTGGAAAACGATTTGCCATTCGGGCTCAAAAACCGGCGGCTGACGTTGATCAGTTCAATAGCCGGACTTGCTGCTTCTTGGGCAATTGGCATCAAAATTCCTTTACTCAAGCGGTGGCTGCCGGGCATGAACATGGCGAGAGTTCCCCTTCTCCCCGCGCAGAAGAAGGGGAATAGCCTTACTTCGCATTCTTGACGAACTCGGTCGTGTAAGTTTTCGACAGATCAATCGTCTTGCCCTTGATGTTCTTCGAGAAGCCGGAGAGTACAGCCAAAACGGTTTCCGGGCCGCCGGCCGGCATCAAGCCATCTGGCGTGTACATGCCCTTGCCAGCGGCAAGCGCCTTTACGTAACTTTCGCGATCACCAACCAGAAATTCCTTTGGCATCTTGTCGGTGATTTCTTCGGCGCTATGGGTGTTGATCCATTTCAGAGTTTTCACGAATGCATTTGCCAATTTCTGCACAATTTCCTTATGCGAATTGACATATTCCGTGCTCATATAAAGTGAGCTGGCCGGATAAGTTCCGCCAAGCACCGCCTTTGTGCCTTCAATAGTACGCAGATCAACCAGAACCTTGCCATCGCCAGACTTTAGTAAACGCGAGATGGTTGGTTCCGTGGTCATGCCAGCCTGAATCTGGTCGGTTTGCATGGCCTTGATGAATGTATCGCCAGCCCCGACGGCAACCGAGGTGAATTCACCCAGCGGTACACCCGATTTCACAGCAAGGTATTGCGTCAGGAAGTTAGTCGATGAACCAAGGCCGGTCACGCCCAGATTCTTGCCTTTCATATCAGCGAACGACTTGATTTCGGGATGTTTGGTCGAGACGATTTCGACTTCGCCCGGAGCCTGGTTCAATTGCACCACTGATTCCACAAACTTGCCCTTTGCCTGCAAATCTACGCAATGGTCATAAAAGCCAACTACGCCTTGCACAACGCCAGCCAACATCTGGTCTTCTGCGTCAACACCCGACGGTTCGTTGAGAAGCTCCACATCCAGACCTTCATCCTTAAAATAACCGAGCGCTTCAGTAAGTTTCGCTGGCAAATAAATATGCTTTTCATAGCCGCCAACCATCAGGCTGACTTTGTCGGCTGCGAACGTTGATGTGGCGCTCGACGCGACAAATATTGCAGTTGCGAATAGAAATGATTTGAACTTCATATGGTCCTCCCAGGTAATGTCGATCTTGTTAGCGTCGACAGTTGTAGGGCAGTAGACCACACTAAGCTTTCAGCTACCTTTCAGATTATAGGGATGTTGAACCAAAAATTTGCAATCCCCGCCAGCCTCCATCTGTCTAACGTGTTGAAACTGAAAACTTCGAATTTGCCCATCTCAATTCGATTCCTTTAAATTTCGGCTGTCTGCTATTGGCAGTACCGACGCCCAGCCAAGCGGCGACTTGCTTCTGAATGCTCATATGTGAACGCCCTCGCGGCCGCAGCTATATTGCATTGCTCTATATGCACTGCAACAATGGCAGGCAAGTGACGCTCGTTCAGGGGCCTTCATCTGCAAACGCCAATACCCGCTCCACAGGCCCGATCTCGTGACGGTCGGATGAAATCAGTTTGCATTTGTCCCAATACGTACGCCTTGGCAACCTGACATGATTCCACAAGTGGCTGCTTATTGGCCATTGCTGCGCCGATTGCAGACGAGAGCGCGCAGCCGGTACCCCGCATTGTCACTGCGATCCGCGGTGCCGCCAAGCGAATGACTTTCATTCCCTTCTCAAACAGGAGATCAATCGATTGATCGCCTTTGCCGTGACCTCCCTTCAAGAGAACCGCCTGTGGACCAAAATTGAGCAAGCGGTTCGCTTGGTCAAGCATGTGCTCCTCGCTATCGGCCTCATCGTCGCCAAGGAGGGCCGCGGCTTCCGGAATATTTGGCGTCAGAAGCGTGATGATCGGAAAAAGCCGCGCGCGCATTGCCCGTCGCCCGCCTTCGTCGAGCAAGACTCTACCCGATGATGACACGAGAACGGGATCGAGAATTATCGGAATTCCCTGCAACTCTCCAAGGCAATCAGCAACTGCTTCAACCGTAGCCGCGTTGCCGAGTATGCCGATTTTCACGGCACCGACTGGACGCGCATGCAATGCCGCCTTGATCTGATCCCGAATGATATCCGGCGGGAGAATCAGGACCGACCTGACCTCGTGGTCCGACTGGACAGTTATGGCAGTGACGGCTGTGACCGCACGAACGTCGAAATCCGCCAGGACACGCAAGTCTCTCTGTAGTCCGGCACCACCGCTGGAATCGGAACCGGCGATGACCAGAACGGAAGGCGAAATGTCTGCCATCATCCGCCCAGGGCCACGAGCGCAAGATTAGTGAGACCCCGTGACTGGAGCAGGCGTCCGGCACGCCAGGCACGCAGGCCACTGCGGCAGCACAGGACAAGCCGCCTGCCCTGCGTCTTTTTTTTCGCCAGACGGCCGATGTCGGTAACGCTGATGCGATAGGCATCTGGCGTTACCGGAATCAGGGCCTCGTCGGTACCACGGAGATCAACGATGACGTCGTCTTTGCGGAATTGAGTAGGATCGATGAAGCACAGGCCATCGTCAGGCTCCGGGGCGCCCAGAAAGGAAAATCCACCGAAAGCCAACGTCTTAAAATCGATGGTCACGATCTTTCCCGCAGGCGTCGGTTCGCTGGCGAGTGCAAGCTGAAGAACCATGTGGGCCTGCAGGGAGCCCAAGACCCCGACTGCCGTGCCGAGCACGCCCGCCGTCGCGCAGTTGCCGAGTTGGTGCGGCATGTCGGGAAAGACAGCCCGATAGGAAGGCGCGCTTCCGCAGAAGACTCCAGCATAGCCCTTGAGTCCATTAACCGAGGCGCTGACCAGCGGCTTAGCGGCAAGCTTGGCAGCATGGCTTAGAATATAGGTCACGGCCAAGCTATCGGCAGCGTCGATGACGACATCGGCCTTGGCCACAAGCTCACCCGCATTGGCAGGCGTCAGGCGCGCGGCAATGGCCTTAACGCGAGAGTCAGGATTGAACCTTGCGAGTTTGGCGGCTGCGGTTTCGGCTTTCGATTGTCCCACGTCATCCATGTCATAGAGAACCTGCCGATGGAGGTTCGAAAGTTCGATCCGGTCATGATCAATGACGATAATGCGGCCGATACCGGCTCTTGCAAGGTAGCTCAGGATGGGACAGCCGAGCCCGCCAGCACCGACAACCAGAACTGACGTGTTTGCAATTTTCGCCTGCCCGTCTTCGCCAACCTCGGGCAACATCATCTGGCGTGTATAACGTTGACTCATGACACCACTTCCCGCGTAACCGCAAGCCATTCAAGTACGCGTTTCTCCGGATCGGCATTGAGAGTGACATCGGTAACCACCGACACGATGTCGGTGCCCGCCTGAAAGACACCGTTGGTGCGCTCAACGGTAAGGCCACCGATGGCGACGAGCGGAATATCGCCAATCAGCCGTTTCCATTCGCCGATCCGTGCGAGGCCCTGCGGTGGAAACCGCATGACTTTCAATCTTGTCGCATAGATCGGCCCGAGCGCTACATAGTCGGGCTTCAGCGGCAGCACCCGCTCAAGCTCGTTGTGGTCGTGTGTGCTGACCCCGAGCTTCAGGCCGACGCCACGAATTGCGCTGAGATCGGCCGTATCGAGATCCTCTTGGCCGAGATGGACGAAGTCGCAGCCTTCCTCGATGGCGATCCGCCAATAATCATTGACGATGAGCTGCGCGCCGTGCACGGAACAAATGGCACGGGCTTGACGAAGTTGACGGCCAATCTCGCTCGCACTGCGGCCCTTGATGCGGAGCTGCACGAGCCGCACGCCGAGCGGCACCATGCGTTCGATCCAGCTCACATCATCAACAATGAGATAAAAGCGATCTGGCATGGCGGGCCTCATGACAGGAGCGCCCTGCCGATCACGGGTGTTGACGGCACCGCCATGTCGCGGTGTTCCATCGGACCCGCCAGACAGGCTTCGCGCCCTGCTTCAACCGCCTTGGCGAAAGCACTGGCCATCTGTACCGGGTTCCCCGCCTTGGCAACGGCCGTATTGAGCAGCACGGCGTCGTAACCCAGTTCCATCGCGGTGGCGGCATGCGACGGCAGGCCCATGCCGGCATCGATGATAAGCGGAACATTGGAGAAATGCGCCCGCAAGGTTCGCAAGCCATAGATATTGTTAAGGCCGCGGCCTGAACCGATCGGCGAGCCCCAAGGCATGAGGACCTGGCACCCGACCTGCAGCAACCGTTCGGCGACCGTGAGGTCTTCTGTCGTATAGGGAAAAACCTCAAAGCCATCCGCCGAAAGGATGCGTGCGGCTTCGACCGTTGCAAAAACATCGGGTTGCAGCGTGTCGGGATCGCCCACCACTTCGAGTTTGATCCAGGATGTTTGAAACACCTCGCGAGCCATTTGTGCTGTCGTTACCGCTTCCTTGACGGAGTGACAGCCAGCCGTGTTCGGCAGAACCCGGACGCCTAGCTCGCGAATGATCGACCAGAAGCCCTGACCTGCCCGCGTCGCCCCCGACTCGCGCCGCAGCGACACGGTGACGATCTCCGTGCCCGACACCTTGATTGCGGCGCTCAGAACTGTGGGTGAAGGATATTGTGCCGTGCCGAGCAACAGCCGCGAACGTGGCTCAAATCCGTAGAAGTTCATATCCTAACCTCCCTGCATCGGGGCCAGCACCTCGATGGCATCGCCGGACTTCAGCGATGCGAGGTGACGCGTCGTGGCCGGCACAAAGGCACCATTGACCGCAGTTGCCAAGACCGCACCCGCAAATCCCAGTTCCTCAAGGACGATGGCGAGTGTGGTGCCTACCACATCACGCACTTCGCTGTTGCACATGATCTTCATTCATCACCTCCGGAAAATGAGCTTGATCGAGAATGACCGACGCGGCACGTCGTGCCAGCGCCGGAGCGAGAAGGAAACCATGGCGGAAGAGACCGTTGACATGAATGGTCCGGCCCAACCTGCGAATGCGGGGCAGATTGTCTGGAAAAGCCGGACGCACATCGGCTCCCATCTCCGCCACTTCTGCTTCGGCGAAAGCCGGATGCAAGGCATAGGCAGCGCCCAGCAGCTCCAGCAGCGCTCGTACGGTGACGCGGCGGCGCTCGCCGCTTTCCACCACGGTGGCACCGATCATAAACGTTCCACCACCGCGCGGCACCACATAGAGCGGGTGACGCGGATGCAACATGCGAACCGGCCGCGTAAGGTTGATGTCGCGCGAGTGGACCACGACCATCTCACCCTTCACACCCCGGAGATCGCCGAGCGCATCACGCGCCGCAATGCCACGGCAATCGACGACAACCGGAGTCTCAGGCGGCGCAGTGTCAGCATCGATCCCATAGCGAATCGGCACACCAAGTTCAGCAAGACGGTTAGCCAGTGCGGCAAGCGCGGCCCGCGGCTCGAGATGCGCCTCACTCCGAAAAAACAGCGCCCTGCCGAAGCGTCCGGCGAGATCAGGCTCCAGCGCCGCAATGCCCGCAGCATCGCACCACTCGAAATTGCGGGTGCGCCGGGAAAACCGCATGAGCTCGGCCAAGTCCCGTGCCTGTGCCACGACAAGGCTGCCGTTCCGCATGGTGCCGGGAAAGCGCTCTGCCCAATAGTCCAAGGCTTCGGCGCCAAGTTCTGCGACGCGTTCTTCGGCACTCTCAAGTTCGCACCACGGTGACAGCATTCCACCGGCAAGCCATGAGCAGCTTTCCACGCCAAGCCTTGCACCGCGCTCAATCACCTCAACCTGAGCACCGCGTTCGGCGAGTGCCAGCGCGCATGTGAGACCCGTAACGCCAGCACCAATGACAGTGATTGTCACGTCAGCCAGCCTTGTCCGCCGGGACATAGAGGTCACCGCCTTCACGGTATTTGCGCGCCATCTCGGCCATGCCTTCCTTCTGGGCTTCGGCGCGGATGTCCTGGGAAATTCGCATCGAACAGAACTTGGGGCCGCACATGGAACAGAAATGCGCCACCTTGTGCGCTTCCTTGGGGAGTGTCTGGTCGTGGAAGCTGCGCGCCGTTTCAGGATCGAGCGACAGGTTGAACTGGTCCTCCCAGCGAAACTCGAAACGCGCCCGCGACAGGGCATCGTCACGCAGCCGTGCACCCGGATGACCCTTGGCAAGATCGGCGGCATGGGCTGCGATTTTATAAGTGATGACTCCCGTTTTTACGTCGTTGCGATCGGGAAGGCCAAGATGTTCCTTGGGCGTCACATAGCACAGCATCGCCGTGCCAAACCAGCCGATCATGGCTGCACCGATCGCCGAGGTGATGTGATCGTAGCCGGGTGCGATGTCGGTCGTTAGCGGTCCCAGCGTATAGAACGGTGCCTCGCCGCAGGTGGCAAGTTGCTTGTCCATGTTCGCCTTGATCTTGTGCATCGGAACATGGCCAGGCCCTTCGATCATCACCTGACAGTCCTTGGCCCAGGCGATCTTTGTCAGTTCGCCGAGCGTATCCAGTTCCGCAAATTGCGCGGCATCATTGGCGTCGGCAATCGAGCCCGGACGCAACCCATCACCAAGTGAGAAGCTCACATCATAGGCACGGCAGATATCGCAAATCTCCGCGAAATGCTCGTAGAGGAAGCTCTCCTTGTGGTGATAAAGGCACCACTTGGCCATGATCGCGCCGCCGCGCGACACAATGCCTGTCACCCGGTCCACGGTGAGCGGCACATGGGGCAGGCGCACACCGGCATGGATGGTGAAATAGTCGACCCCCTGCTCAGCCTGCTCGATCAGTGTGTCACGGTAAACCTCCCAAGTCAGCGCCTCGGCCACACCGCCAACTTTTTCCACGGCCTGATAGATCGGCACCGTGCCGATTGGCACTGGCGCATTGCGAATGATCCAGTCGCGGATATTGTGGATGTTGCGGCCCGTAGACAGGTCCATGACCGTGTCTGCACCCCAGCGGATCGCCCAGACCATCTTCTCAACTTCCTCGGCCATGGAGGAAGTCACCGCCGAATTGCCGATATTGGCGTTGATCTTCACGAGAAAATTACGGCCGATGATCATCGGCTCTGATTCAGAATGATTGATGTTGGCTGGAATAATGGCACGGCCCGCCGCCACTTCGTCGCGCACGAATTCCGGCGTGACGACATCCGGAATGTTGGCGCCCCAGGACTGGCCGTCTCGTTTTACCGCCGCTCCCGTGATGGCCCGGCCGCAGTTTTCGCGGATGGCGATAAACTCCATCTCCGGCGTGATAATCCCTGCCCGCGCATAGGCAAACTGCGTGACCGCAGCATTGCCCTTGGCGCGCAATGGCTGATTCTGAATTGGAAAACGCGGCGTGAGTTTGTCCGCGCTCACCGCGCCATTGTCCTCCGGCCGCACGTCGCGTCCAACATAGGCTTCAACATCGCCACGCGCCTTAATCCAGGACTCGCGAAGACGGGGCAGGCCTGCCGCGATATCAATTTTGGCGTTCTGGTCCGTGTAAGGCCCGGACGAGTCATAGACCTGGAGCGGCCGCTCACCGGCAGTGGGATGCACAGAAATCGCGCGCATCGGCACAGCCAAGTCCTGGTGGATGGAACCTTGCTTATGGATCTTGGCGGATGCAGGGAGTGGGCCTTCGCTTACGATGGGGGTCTCAGCGTTCATTGGAGTCTCCTGAAGGGTTGTGCAGGAAATCCAGCATCTGCTGACAAGCAAGGACAGGCTTGTTCGGAACTAATCTCGCTGATGGCGACATAGCCTCTTCCCTTCCTACGCCAGTATGAACTGGATCAGGTTCTAGGGTCGCCATGCCGCGCTCTCACGCCTAATGACCTCTCAGCCCCTTGACGGGACTCCCCTGGTGAAAGACAAGCTATAGGCGTTTTGCATACGACGGTCAATCCACTCACTGCCACTGTGGTTGTCGTTCGTCGGTCGCGTTGGGTAGAACTAAGCTTCACTGATCGCTTTGACACCGCAAACGTGGGTAATCTGAGATATTGCCCATCACCCTTTTTCATACTGAAGGTGTATCTTCTGAACTTACAGTTGGGGTTTCAGGTCCAAATTCTGCCGAGGTCGATTGATGCATTCAACAATGACATCGGGTTGATGTCGGCCAATTCATACTGTAGGCTGGCTGTCAGACCGCAACTGAACGGAGCATTCCCATGCTTTTCGAGGACGAATTTCGGGATATTCAAAACTTGTCAGTCAATGCCTCGCAAAACGAGCAACTGGCCCATCACAAG
>JANMPF010000324.1:0-10222 GCA_031369725.1 Rhodobiaceae bacterium
TGTTTGTCTACATGTTCTCCGGATTTTGCGCGGCCATTGTCGGCTTAATCATTTCGTCTGAACTTATGGCTTCGCACCCGGCAACGGGAGAAAGCTTTGAGCTGAACGCCATTGCCGCCGCGGTACTCGGCGGAACCTCGATGTCGGGCGGGCGCGGCACAATCGGGGGCACCATTGTTGGCGCTTTTGTCATTGGCATTCTCTCCGATGGTCTCGTCATGATGGGGGTGTCATCGTTTTGGCAAATGGTGATCAAGGGACTTGTCATCATCATCGCAGTTGTTGTTGACCAGGCCCAACGCAGGCTCCAGCAACGCGTGACTCTCATGCAAATGGCCAAGGCTGGATAAAATGGCTGAACTCAGAGGCGCTTTGATCGGCTGCGGTTTCTTTGCCATCAACCAGATGCATGGTTGGAACGATGTCGAAGGTGCCCGGATTGTTGCCATCTGCGACCGCGAACCCGAAAGGCTCAAGATTGTTGGCGAACAGTTCGGCATTGCCCGCCAGTATGAGGATGCCACGACCATGTTTAAAGACGGTGGTTTCGATTTCGTCGATATTGCCACGACGGTGCAGAGCCACCATGCCCTGGTCAGCATGGCGGCCAAACATAAAGTTCCAGTCATTTGCCAGAAGCCGTTTGCCGTCAATATCGCCGAAGCAAAGGCAATGGTTGAGGCCTGCAGAAAATCAGGCGTGCCCTTGATGGTGCATGAGAATTTTCGCTGGCAGTCGCCAATACGGGCGGTACGCGCAGTAATCGACAGCGCAGAGATCGGCGTGCCCTTTTGGGGCAGGTTTTCATTCCGCTCAGCCTATGACGTGTTTTCCGGCCAGCCATACCTTGCGAAGACCAAGCGCTTCATCATCGAAGACCTCGGCATACATACACTTGATATCGCGCGCTATCTGATGGGAGATGTCCAGGCTATCACGGCGCGAACCAGTCGCATCAATCGCGCGATACTTGGTGAAGATGTTGCAACAATGTTGCTTGATCACGAAAGCGGAGCGACATCAATTGTCGACTGTTCCTATGCGAGCAAACTTGCGCGCGAACCTTTCCCCGAGACTTCTGTCGAAATTGATGGCACACAAGGCACCATCCGGCTGCTACCAGGTTATCGAATGGAAGTAGCCAACCTCACTGGAAGCCGTATCGTGGATGTTGCGCCGCCTTTACTTTCCTGGGCCTCGCGGCCGTGGCACAATATACAGGAAAGTGTTGTTGCAATTCAGCAACACTGGATTGATTGTCTGAGGAGTGGCGCTGAACCCGCAACATCGGGTACTGACAACCTGAAGACCTTCGCCCTTGTGCAAGCAGCCTATCAGAGTGCGGCGACTGGCAATGTAATCAAAGTGAATGATTTGCCAAACTGAACCAGAGCGGCCGTATCGCGCTGCCCTGCCCCCGTCAGGTTCCCTTGGACTGACCCATCGCGTACAGCGCCCGCGACCGTTCCAAATGCTTGATCAGGGCCTTTTCTGCAGCATCTGGATTTTTGTTGGCAATGCAGGTGATGATTTCCTCATGCTCGGCAAGTGTAAATTTCTCCTTGCCCGTCCAGATCAGCATTTCGGTGTGATATTCCTTTAACCAGCCAAGCATGGCGCCACTTACAGCAACATAGATCGGGTTACCGGATATCTCAGCTATTGCAGTATGTAGGCGCATATCAGCGCTGATAAAGTCGTCGGCGTTACCTAATGACTGGCGCTGGTGCTCAAGTATTTCCCTAAGCTGCCTGATATCAGCTGGACTCGCCTTGGCTGCTGCTTCGCGAACCATACCGCGTTCGAAAAAAATGCGGGCGCTTTTGAGGTGCTCCAGACTATCGGAAGATTTCGACAGCATGATTTTTGCTACCGTATCAACTTGCTGGAAGATTGCTTTGGCTGTGAGTTCCAAAACCTTGGCGCGTTCGCCGTGAGAAATCGCAACAAGGCCCATATTGGCAAGTGCCTGCAGCGCTTCACGGATTGCAGGCCGACCGACCCCAAACCTCTCCATGAGCTCGCGCTCGGACGGCATTTCGTCACCGGCCGAGAGCTCACCGGTCGTGATGAGGTTCTTGAGGCGAACAAAGACCTCGTCTGAGAGTTTGCGGCGGACAATGGGCTCGGCGTGAAGATTCATCTGTAATCGCTCACTTCGGTCATGGACCTTTGTTTTTTTCCACAGAACTTACATACAATTACTTTGGCATTCAGCAATCAATTGATATACTCATCATACCAGTATGCATCGCTCCTGACTACCAAATACAAAGCACGAGTTGAATCGCCATGATTGTCTTAACCTACAGGATTGAAACACCCGGAGACAAGATTGAAGCGATGGCGGCCAAAATCGCCAGTGACCAGTCGACCGGGACTTTTGTGCCAATTCCTGGAGAAACCGAAGAGCTGAAGGCCCGCGTCGCTGCCCGAGTTCTCGCAATTCGCCGTTTGCCCGACGGCGCTTCGGCTTCCTGGCCTGAAGCTGCGGGACATGGGGGTCCGTTCTCTCGCGCCGACGTGGATATCGGTTTTCCTCTCGACGCTGTGGGCACGGAACTGTCTGCTCTCATGACCATAGCGATAGGAGGCGTGTATTCGATCCGCGGCATGACAGGCATCAGAGTTGTCGACATGAGGCTTCCGGAAGAATTCAGCAAGGCTCATCCCGGGCCGCAATTTGGCGTAATCGGGAGCCGGCAGCTGACAGGTGTCCACGATCGTCCCATCATCGGGACGATCGTCAAACCTGCACTGGGACTGCGCCCCCATGAAACCGCAGCACTTGTGGGAGAACTCATTCAATCAGGGGTCGACTTCATCAAGGACGATGAAAAGCTCACGAGTCCGGCCTATTCGCCACTGGCTGACCGCGTTGCCGCACTTATGCCGCTCATTCTCAATCACCAACAGAAAACCGGCAAGAAAGTCATGTATGCTTTTGGCATATCCCATGCCGACCCGGACGATATGATGCGCAATCACGATCTGGTCTTAAAGGCAGGTGGCAATTGTGCCGTGGTCAACATCAATTCAGTCGGCTTTGGAGGCATGGCGTTTTTACGCAAACGCAGTGGCCTCGTTATCCATGCCCATCGTAATGGATGGGATATCCTGACACGCCATCCTGGCCTTGGGATGGATTTCAAGGTGTGGCAGCAATTCTGGCGCCTGCTGGGTGTCGATCAGTTCCAGATCAATGGCATCGGCGTCAAATACTGGGAACCGGATGAATCATTTGTCCGGTCATTCGAAGCGTTAAGTACGCCACTCTTTGACAAATCTGACTGTGCCTTGCCAGTTGCCGGATCAGGCCAGTGGGGCGGGCAAGCGCCGGAAACCTATCAACGCACCGGGAGAACAATTGATCTGCTTTACCTCTGTGGTGGCGGCATTGTCAGTCACCCCCAGGGACCGGCCGCAGGTGTACGCGCCGTACAGCAGGCATGGCAGGCTGCAGTCAATGACATTCCATTGGAGACCTATTCAAAAACTCATGCCGAGCTTGCCGCGGCCATTCAAAAATTTGGCGGAAACGGCAAGGAGTCTTAATTTATGGCAGTGGCCCGAAAGCCCATTCTCAGCTATTACGGAGACGACTTCACCGGCTCCACCGATGTCATGGAGGCTTTGGCATCCAATGGGATTCCGACCGTTCTTTTTATGAACGTCCCGGATGCGAGGCTCCTGTCGCGTTTCAGCGCATGCCTGGCGATTGGAATTGCGGGAACCAGCCGCAGTGAAACACCGGCCTGGATGGACAAAAACCTGGTTACGGTTTTCGCGTGGCTGAAATCCTTGAACGCAGATATTTGCCACTACAAGGTTTGCTCGACATTCGATTCAAGCCCCGCGATTGGCAACATCGGCAAAGCGATAGAGATTGGAAAGTCTCTCTTCAATCAAAACTATGTACCGCTGATCGTCGGCGCACCGCAATTGAAACGCTATACTGCCTTTGGACATCTGTTCGCGGCATATCAGGGCAAGAACTACCGTATCGACCGGCATCCAGTGATGAGCCGGCATCCGGTAACACCTATGATTGAAGCTGATTTGCGATTGCATCTCGCCAGGCAGACCAAACTCGAAACTTTATTGATTGATCTCCCTTTACTTCAGTCGGCAAAATTCGAAATGATTGATAAAATCACTGTCAATGCCGATGGCATTGTGCTGTTTGATGTTGATAGCCTTGAGACTCAGCTGCAAGCAGGAGAACTGCTTTGGCGGTTGAGGAAACCAGGCGGGTGGTTTGCTGCTGGCTCTTCTGGCGTTGAATATGCCCTGCTTTCCCACTGGAGGAAGATAGCGCTCGTCAATGGAGGCCCTGTATTTGCGTCACCCGGCAAGGTCGACAGAATAGCTGTGGTGTCCGGAAGCGTATCGCCCACAACCGAACGGCAAATACGGCACGCAGGTCAAAATGGTTTTGACCTCCTGCCCGTCGATCCATTGGCTTTGATCGGCGAGCAGGCAACATCAACACTGGAGGAAGCCACCCAGAAAGCCGTAAATGTTTTAAGGGAAGGACGCAGTCCGCTCATCCATACGGCACTGGGTCCATCGCATGACAAGGGAAGCGCGCTCGCCAAGAACCCGGGCGCACGGCATCGCATTGGCCGCGCTCTGGGCCAAATTCTCCGCCGCCTGGTCGAGTTTCAAAAACTGGAGCGAGTTGTCATTGCCGGCGGCGATACGTCAAGCCACGCCCTTTGCGAACTCGACATTGAGGCGCTCACAACGCTTGTACCGTTGCCAACTACGCCAGGTTCGCCGCTCTGTCTCGCGCATGGCTCTGTAGCTGCAACTGAGGGCCTCGAGATCGCCCTGAAAGGCGGGCAAATTGGCCATGATGACTATTTCTCCATGATCCGCAATGGCGGTTGACTGATCTCGCCCACGCGCTGCTTTTCGCAGAACTGTATGGTGTTGACAGCAGGCAACGTTATATCCAATGTGGTGGTATGACAGGTATACCACCATGATCGCGATCAAACGCTCCAAGCTATTTGAACAGGTGGCCGAAGTCCTGGAGCGTCGCATTCATGACCAGGATCTTGCGGCGGGAGCAGAGTTGCCATCAGAGCGTGACCTTATGAAGGAATTTGGCGTAGGACGCCCGGCCGTCCGTGAAGCCCTGTTTCACCTTCAAAGAATGGGCCTTGTGGAAATGCGGGCAGGTGCTCGGGCGCAAGTGGCCATTCCCTCGGTACGCGGCGTGATGCATTCAGTGGCAGGCAGTGCTCGCTATCTCCTTTCGGCATCGGATGGCATAAAGCATTTCCAGCAGGCGCGGACACTTTTTGAGACCGGCCTGGTCCGGGATGCGGCGCGTCTGGCCACTGAGGCCGACATCAATCGCCTCAAAATGGCTCTCAACGACAACAAGGAGTCGATTGGCGATATCCGGCGTTTCGAGCAGTCAGACGTTGCATTCCACTTTGCCATTGCAACGGTGCCAAGCAATCCTATTTACACAACGCTGCATTCTGCGATCGTCGAGTGGCTGGTTGACCAACGCCACGTGACGCTCAGTTACCCGGGTCAGAACAAGGTCGCTTACCGGTCCCATGCGGCAATATTTGGGGCCATCGCGGACCGTGATCCCGATGCCGCTGCCGCGGAAATGCAAATGCATCTGGAACAGGTTGCCGCTCTCTACTGGAAAGTGCGCGAGGCAACCAGATGAGTGCTTTTGCCATCACTGTTGATTTCACCGTGAAACCCGGTGCCATGGCATCTTTCCGAAAACTCATCGACAAAAATGCGCAAGACTCCTGCACCCATGAACCGGGATGCCGGCGCTTTGATGTGCTGGTTCCAAGTGAAACCGGCGACAGGGTTTTTCTGTATGAAATTTACACCAACCGCGCCGCCTTCGATGCCCATCTCAAGACACCCCATTTCGATATGTTTAATCGCGAAAGCGAAGCCCTCATCCTCACCAAGAATGTCGTCCAATATACGCTGATGTGCGAAGGATCGCATCGTCGCTGAATCATAAGGTGAAAAATGCCGCGTAACAAACTTAAGAGCATGGCCCAAAACAAGAAAGTCAAACTTGGCCATTTCATTGTGGAGTTTGCCACCCCGGGCATCGGTCACATCATGAAGGCGGCGGGTTGCGAGTTTGCGCTTTTTGACCTTGAGCATTCAGGCTTTGGTTTTGAAACCGTGAAAAGTGCCATCCGCTATTTTGAGGCAGCCGATGTGGCACCAATCGTTCGTGTGCCTTCAAAGGAATACCACCATATCGCACGCGCCTGCGACATGGGAGCGGAAGGAATCATGATTCCCATGGTCAGTACGGCCGCAGAAGCCAAGGCCGTTGTGGATTGCATGAAGTATTTTCCGATGGGCAAGCGCGGTGTGGCACTGGGCGTTGCCCATGACAATTACAGCGCTGGTTCCGTGGCGGAAAAACTGGCAGGCGCCAATGAGCGCACCACCCTCTTCTGCCAGATTGAAACGGCCGAAGGCGCTGAGAACGCCGATGCGATTGCCGCAGTGCAAGGGGTTGATGTTCTCTGGGTTGGTCATTTCGACCTCTCGGTATCGCTTGGCATTCCTGGCGAATTTGACAACCCGAAATTCCTCAAGGCAATCGAGCGTACGGTTGCGGCGACCAAAAAGCATGGCAAATCACTCGGCCGGCTGGTGCCCACAACGGATATGGGCATTGCCCTTTACAAGCAAGGCTTCGATTTCTGTTGTTACTCCGGCGACGTTTGGGTGTTGCGCGATGCCCTGAGCGCTGCAATCACGACTTTGCGTGAGGGGTGCAAGTGATGGCAAAGACTTTCCGCGTGGCACTTTCCAGCGACTTCAAGAAGGCTGATGGTTCGCCGACGTTTCCGGATTTCGATCTGGCGCCGTTGATGTCGGCGCCAAATATCGAGGTGGCATTTCTCGACAATACCAATCCGATGCTGAGCACCAAATTCACGCCCGCGACGCCGCTTCATGCTGACCAGCTTGAGGATTTCGATGCATTGATCCTGCTCATACATCGCTTCGACGCGACTAGCGTGCCAAAGAGCGGCAGGCTTGCCGTGGTGGCGCGTTTCGGCGTGGGTTACGACACGGTGGATGTCGCGTCCTGCACGGCGGGCGACATCGCACTCTGCATCACGCCCGATGGCGTACGCCGACCGGTGGCTGTGTCGATCCTCACCTTCATGTTTGCGCTCACCGGCAAGTTGATGGTGAAAGACAAACTGGCGCGCCTGGGGCCCGAAGGCTTCGCGACGAAAGGCCAGCACATGGGCGTTGGCCTCGTCGGCAAGACACTGGGCTCGCTTGGTGTTGGTAATATCGGCGCCGAAATGTTCCGGCTTGCCAAACCCTTCGACATGAAGTTCATCGCCCATGATCCATTCGCCGATCCGAAAGTCGCAACCGAACTTGGCATCGAGCTTGTCGGCATCGAGGATCTCTTCGCGCGTGCCGACGTTCTCACCGTCAATTGTCCGTTGACGCCTGACACGCATCATATCGTCAATGCTGAGCGCCTCGCGATGATGAAGAAGACGGCGTATTTCATCAATACGGCGCGCGGCCCGATCGTCGATCAAAAAGCACTCACCAAGGTGCTGCTAGAACAGCGGATCGCCGGTGCCGGGCTTGATGTTTTCGAAGTCGAGCCCACCGACCCAAACGATCCCCTGCTCAAGCTCGACAACGTCATTATGGCGCCGCATGCAATTTGCTGGACCGACCAGTGCTTTGCTGGAATCGGCGCCGCCGATGTTCGGGCCCTTCTTGAAGTGCAGCATGGCCGCGTTCCGCGCGGTGTGGTGAACCGTGATGTGCTCGAACGGGGCCGATTCAAAGCCAAATTGGAGGCTTACGGGAGACAGTTCAACTTATAGGAATTCCCCGCAACGAAGCGGGGATACAAGAATGGCAGCCTTAAGCGGCCATTCACCAACTGGGAGGTTATGATGGTTACAAGACGCGACGTTGGCAAGATCGGTTTGGCCGCTACTCTTGCCGGAACTTTTACCAGACCCGCATGGGCGGAAGATGCTGCCGACCGTGCCGTAAAGGAAGCGCAGAAATACAAGGGACAGACGATCACCATCGTTTGGGAAGCTGGCCTTCAATCACTCGATCCAACACATTTCTCGGGTCCGAAGTGGAAGGAACTTACTGGCATCGACGTCAAGGTGATTGAGGTTGCGACCGCCGAGATGTTCACCAAAATCATGCAGGACTACAAGTCGGGTGCTGGCGCCTATGATGCGCTCAATGTGATCCCTGCCTGGATGCCTGACCTTGCCGGTGCGGGTGCCCTTGAAGCGCTTGACCCTTACGTCGAAAAATACGGCTATGCCGATGAACTGCAGAAGATCGCGCCGATCTATCGCGACAACCAGATGAAGGTCGACGGCAAAATCTATGGCTTCCCGGACGACGGTGACGTGTTCCTGATGTATTACCGCAAGGACCTTTTCGCTGACCCTGATGTAAAAAAGGCCTTCAAGGCCAAGACGGGGACGGATCTGGCAGTGCCAAAGACGTGGGCCGAGTTTGGCGTAACCGGTGCCGGTTTGACCGACGTCCTCAAGGACAAGGGCATTTATGGTGCGGCTTTCTTCAGACAGCCCCCCTACACCATGTTCATGTTCGAGGAACGCTTCCGCAACGAAGGCGGCAAGTTCTTTAATGCGGACTCGATGAAGGCCAGCATCAATTCCGATGTGGGCGTAAAAGTCTTCACCGGAATGCGTGAAGAGAACAAGTTCATGCCGCCGGGCGTGGAGCAGTTCGGCTTCGTGGAAAACCTCGCGGCCTTCCTGCAGGGCCAGACAGCCATGACCATTTCCTGGCCTCCCTATGGACGCTGGGCTGAGGGCTATGGCACGGATCAGGAAGCACTCAACTGGGTGCCCAAGACGACGATCGCTGGCAAGGTGGGCTATGCGCTTCCGCCGGGCGGACATCCGGAACTCGCCGCTGGATTTGCCCTTTCGGTTGCTTCCACGTCGAAGAACAAGGATGCGGCCTACCTGTTCATCCAGTGGTTGAACAGCGAGGCCATCAGCCTTGAGCGGGTGAAGTTGCCCTTCACGCTGCGCGATCCCTTCCGCACCTCGCATTACAGCGATCCGGGTTACCTGGCACTTTGGCCGAACGCCAAGGATTATCTCGCAGCTCTGAAAGAGGCTTCGGAAACCGGCCTTCTCGACCTTTCGCTGTTGCAGACGGACAAGTATGAGGAAGTACTTCGCCAGGCTATCTCGAAGCTGTGGGCGGGCGATGATCCAAAGGCGATCCTCGATGCTGCCGCTGGCGAATGGGATGCCATCACCGAGAAAATCGGTGTCGACAAGCAGAAAGCCGTATACAGCAGTTGGGCATCAAAATCGGGTGCCTATCCGAAGCTGTAACTTTATTTTATGATCAATGTCCTGCCCGGTTCGCCGGGCAGGAGTTTTTTTCTCAGCATTGGACCAAAATTCATGTCCACCGCCCACGCCCTTCGCAGTCTTCCTGAACGGAATTTCAAGTATTGGATTGTGTTTCCAGCGGTGTTCCTGCTGTTGCTGGTGGGCCTGTTCCCCTTGTTCTATTCGCTGGCCGTGAGCTTCATGCGCATTGACATGATGGACACCGACACGTCCTTCGCCGGGCTTTACAATTACGCCAACCTGTTCAAGGACAGCCGTTTGTGGGCTGCCCTTGGCCATACGCTGCTGATTACGGCAATCGCACTTCCCGTCGAACTGCTGCTTGGCCTCGCCATGGCCTATCTGTTTCTGGAAAGAATGCCGGGCCGACAGATTTTCATATCGCTGCTGGTGCTGCCGACGATCATCTCGCCGGTTGTGGCGGGCGCCACATGGCGGCTGCTGTTGGACAACCGCTTCGGCCCCATCAATCAGATATTGGGATGGTTTGCAGGCCATCCGGTAACGGCGCTGTGGACAATCAATCCGCAGCTGGTTTACCCCGCCATCATTTTCTGTGAAATCTGGCAGTGGACGCCATTCATGTTCCTGATCCTGCTTGCCGCACTTTCCAATGTCGACAAGTCCCAGACCGAAGCCGCTGCAATCGACGGGGCCGGGTTCTTGCGCACCTTCCGGCGCATTGTGCTGCCCGCCATCTGGCCGGTGATGGCCGTCGCCATTCTGATCCGGGGCCTTGATCTGGTGCGCATCTTCGACATTATCTGGGCGCTGACGGCAGGCGGGCCAGGCACCATGACAGA
>JANMPF010000376.1:0-2100 GCA_031369725.1 Rhodobiaceae bacterium
AGGGGCTATCTCGAGCAGGAACCGCAGCTTGACCCAAGCAAGGACGTGATGGGCAATGTGATGGAAGGGGTGGCGGCCAAGAAGGCCATTCTTGATGAATATAATGCCCTGATGGCCGACTATAATGACGAGAACGCCGAAAAGGCTGGCAAGCTTCAGGACGTGATCGACGCGCAAAACCTGTGGGACCTGGAAGCGCAGGTTGAACAGGCCATGGATGCGCTGCGCTGCCCGCCGGGTGAGGCGAGCGTTGAAAACCTTTCCGGCGGTGAAAAGCGCCGTGTCGCCTTGACGCGATTGTTGCTGGCAAAGCCCGATCTCATTTTGCTTGATGAGCCCACCAACCATCTTGACGCGGAAAGTGTGAATTGGCTTGAGCATCATTTGCGCGATTATCCCGGTGCCATTCTCATTGTAACCCATGACCGCTACTTCCTTGACAATGTCACTGGCTGGATTCTTGAGCTGGATCGTGGCCGTGGCATTCCCTATGAAGGCAATTACTCGGCCTATCTTGGCCAGAAGACCAAGCGCTATGCCCAGGAAGGCCGCGAGGATGCAGCACGCGTCAAGGCGCTTGAACGCGAGCAGGAATGGATTGGGGCATCCCCCAAGGCACGGCAAGCCAAGTCCAAGGCGCGTATCAAGGCCTATGATGAATTGCTCAAAATCAATGATGAACGGATGAAATCAACCACCGCGCAAATCATCATTCCGCCGGGCGAGCGTTTGGGTTCCACCGTTATTGAGGTCGAAGGTTTGAACAAGGCCTACGGCGACCGGCTGCTGATTGAAAATCTTTCCTTCAAGCTGCCGCCGGGCGGCATTGTTGGCATCATCGGGCCGAACGGTGCAGGTAAAACCACGCTGTTTCGCATGTTGACGGGACAGGAGAAGCCGGATACCGGCTTGATCAATATCGGTGAGAGCGTGGCGCTTGGCTATGTTGACCAGAGCCGCGATACACTGTCGGCCACGAAAACGGTTTGGGAGGAAGTTTCCGGCGGCAATGATGTGATCTATTTGGGCAAGCGCGAGATGAACTCACGGGCTTACACGGGTTCGTTTAATTTCAAGGGCGCTGACCAGCAGCAAAGGGTTGGCACACTTTCAGGCGGGCAACGCAACCGCGTGCATTTGGCAAAAATGCTCAAGTCGGGTGCCAACGTGCTGTTGCTCGATGAGCCAACCAATGACCTTGACACGGAAACCCTGGCAGCGCTTGAAGAGGCGCTGGAAGATTTCGCCGGTTGTGCTGTCATCATCAGCCATGACCGCATGTTCCTTGACAGGCTCGCCACGCATATTCTGGCCTTTGAAGGCGACAGCCACGTGGAATGGTTTGAGGGCAACTTCCAGGATTAAGAGGAAGACAAAAAGCGCAGGCTGGGCGAAGACAGCGTGATGCCAAAGCGCATCAAGTATAAGCAGTTCTCGCGGTAATTGCATTTGTCTTGACATTGTCGGGCAAAAGAATTATCAATTGCGCATGACAACGTCTGCGCCAACCCGTTCCGAAAAACTCGACCTTCGCCTCACACCGCAGGCCAAGCAGCGGTTGTTTGCTGCGGCGCAGGCGCAGCACCGTAGTGTGAGCGATTTTGTACTGCAGAGTGCTTTGGATAAGGCTGATGAGACTTTGGCTGATCGGCGTGTTTTTACTTTGAATGCTGAACAGTGGGAAAAGTTTCTGGCTGCACTGGATGCCCCACCGCGGGATTTGCCGCGTTTGCGGCGGTTGTTGAATGAGCCTGGGTTCTTTGACAAACCTGCCAATAAATGAATCCATTCAAGATTGAAAAGCTCAACCGTGATCATGGCGTCGATGGATTTGATTGTGGATCGCAATTCCTAAACGTTTTCCTGCACCGCTTCGCCTTGGCAAACCAACAGGCAAATGGTTCGCAAACCTATGTTGGATATGGGCAAGGCGCAGTCATCGGATTTCACACACTCGTTGTGAGCGAAGTGGACGTTCAACACGCACCGCCTCGGCTCGTTAAGGGTCTCGCACGTTATCCTGTCCCGGTGATGATTTTGGCGCGGTTGGCTGTTGACTTAAACTGGCAGGGCAAAGGAGTTGGCGCTGGCTTGATGCGA
>JANMPF010000379.1:0-5825 GCA_031369725.1 Rhodobiaceae bacterium
GCTACACTTGAAGCCCAGTTTCAGGCCAATGTTTTCGGTTGGCACCAACTGGCAACAGGCTGCCTGCCCCTCATGCGCAACCACGGCTCAGGCCGCATCGTGCAGAATTCATCAGTACTCGGCCTTGTCGCCATGAAATGGCGCGGTGCCTACAACGCCAGTAAATTTGCCATTGAGGCCCTGAGCGACACCATGCGATTGGAACTCCGCGACACCAACATAAAAGTCATTCTCATAGAACCCGGCCCCATCACCAGCCGCTTCACTGAACATGCGCTGGATGCATTTAACAGGAACATCGACAGCGAAAATTCAAATTACAGAAAATCCTACGAAAGCCAACGGGCAAGGCTGGCCCGTGGTCGCTCCAATCGCTTCAAACTGCCGCCCGAGGCCGTCCTTGCCAAACTCGTCCAGGCGCTTGAGGCACCGCGACCACATGCCCGTTACTATGTGACCAAGCCCACCCATATAATGGCCTGGTGCCGCAGGCTGCTGCCGCAAGGACTTATGGATTATGTCGTGAACTGGGCGTCTGACCAATGAATATTTTCAACTATCTCGTGCCGCTTGCCGTGGGCGCCGTTGCCCTGGTTCTGCTTCTCGGATTGTGGAACATGATGCGCGGCGGTTCCGCCAGCCGCTCACAAAACCTCATGCGCTGGCGCGTACTGCTGCAATTTGGTGCCATCATCATCATGATGCTGGGCCTGTGGTATGCCAACAGGCATTGAAATTGGTTGCAGCACTTCCCACTTAACAATGCGTTTGGAGGAAGCCATGACAGACACAGCAGCCGTCGCCAGGGATTTCTGGCCCAAGCTCAAAAAGTCCTTGAGCCACGTCCCCTTTGCCGCGGAGGTGCTCGCTGCCTATTACTGCGCCTTTGATTCCGCCACACCCCTGAAAGTAAAAGGCATTTTGCTGGCAGCCCTGGCTTATTTCATCATGCCTTTCGATGTCATCCCTGATTTCATTCTGGGTCTGGGCTTCACCGATGACATGGCCGTATTATACGTCGCCATGACCGCCATTCGCGGCCACATAACCCAGGATCATCGCGACCGGGCAAAGGAAACTCTCGAAAAAATGCAGGCCGAATCGGTTTAGGTTTTGCGGGTGACAATGAACACGGCACCCGCACATACCGCCATCCCGAGCATTTGCAGCGGTACCAGCGTTTCATGGAATAACCCATAGGCCATAAAGGCCGAGACTGCCGGCACAAGGAATATCAGTCCCGAAACCCGCGATACATCGCCGTGCCGGATGAGCAGCATCAGCAGCGTGATGGCAACGAGTGACAAAACAATCACCGACCAGCCCAGCGCAAACCATGCGTCAAAGCTGCCGTCAAAGCCAAAATTCTCCCACGTCGCAGCACTCGCCAGAACCACGATTGATGCCCCCACATACTGCCAGAATCCACCACTTGCCATGTTAACGCCCGTGGCGAAACGCTTTTGATAGACGGTGCCAAGCGACACGCAGAACGCACCCAGCACGTTCAAGCCCGTTGTCAAAGGCGTAATCCCGTCAACTGCACCCACTGCAATCTTGGGCCACACCACAAGGCCAACGCCGATGATACCAACGACTAGCCCCAGCCAATGCCGCCGTGCAATTGTCTCGCCAACGATGAGGGCTGCGAGAATTGTCGTCATGAGGGGTTGCAGGCCAACGATCAGCGCCGAAACTCCCGCCGGCATGCCATGCGCCACCGCCCAGTAAACTGGCCCCAGATAGGCACCATGCAGCAATGCACCGGCAACTGCCGCATGAAAGGCGAGTCTCGCACCAGGCCAAGGGGACCGTTGCAACAACGCAATGCCCGCAAACAGGGCCCCGGCAATGGGAAACCGAATGCTGAGGAATGAGAGCGGTTCCACATGTCCTGCCGAAAGTCTTGCCACCACAAAACCCGTGGCCCACAACACCACGAACAGGTGGGGTGCCACCACAATCCATGTGGGTGCCGGCTTGGGGATTTCCATGGCACCTCCCTTGCCAAGCTTTGGGCGGCGCTGCGAGTGATATCTTGAGTAGGCTCACGCATATCGGCTATGCCTTGCAACATGAGCAATGAACAGCCATCCATCGCAATCCTCTGTCGCGAAGCGCTTCACCGCCTGTTTGCTGATGAGGCCATTTCGCTGGCCGGCAATATTGCGTTTAGAACCCTGTTTTCAGTTTTTCCGTTTTTGATTTTTTTAACCGCACTTGCGGGCTTTTTCGGCAATGATGCCTTGGCGGAAAAAGTGGTGTCATTCCTGTTGAGTGTCGCACCTGAGCAGCTTGTAAAGCCGTTGGCCAAGGAAATTCATTCCATTCTCACCGTGCCAAGAACCGGGCTGCTGAGCCTTTCCGCCCTGCTCACGATCTGGAGCGCCATGGCAGGTGTCGACAGCATCCGCGTCGGCTTGAACCGCGCCTATGGCGTACAGGAAAATCGCAAGCTCTACAGGCTTTATGCCCAAAGCATTATTTTCGTCATTGGATCGGCGGTCGTACTCCTGGCGGTATCCGTTTTGCTGGTCTTTGCACCCGTAGGCCTCAAATTGTTGCACGACTACGCCCCCGATTTTCAGCAGAACTTCGCAACTCTCAACATACTGCGCTACCCGATCGCCACGATTCTCCTGGTTGGTGCCCTGCAGCTTGCCCATCACTTTTTGCCAGCAAGGCATCAGAAGGGTTTGGAAATTCTGCCCGGTGTATTGTTGACGGTCGTCGTGTGGGTGGCGCTCTCCAGCCTGTTTTCCTATTATCTTGTAAGGTTCAACACCTTCGCGTCGACCTATTCTTCCCTGTCAGGCATTTTCGCCGCAATGTTCTTTCTCTATCTCTCGGCCCTTGTGCTGATTTTCGGCGGCGAAGTGAACCGCGTCCTGCAAATCCACAAAACCTTCCGCCCGCTAACGCACCCGGTTGATCCTGTTGATACCTAGCGTTTGTTACCCCGCCGCTTCAACCACATCATCAAAAGTCTTCAATCCCGTGCGCGGCGCGGATACAAGTACCGCCATGTTGCCGGGCCTATGCTCATTCTTCCACATTTTCATGTGGGCCTTGGGAATGTCGTGCCAGCCATAAACTTCCGACATGCAGGGGTCGATGCGCTGGGCCTGCACCAGGCGGTTGGCATTTGAGGCTTGCATCAAATTGGCAAAATGTGATCCTTGCACACGTTTTTGGTGCATCCACAGATAGCGCGCATCCATCGTCAAATTATATCCCGTAGTGCCTGCACAAATCACCACCATGCCGCCACGCTTGACCATCAGCACCGAAACCGGAAATGTTGCCTCGCCGGGATGCTCGAATATGATATCTGGATTGTTGCCCTTGCCGGTATATGCCCAGATCGCCTTGCCAAATTCGCGTGCTGATTTCAGCCAGTCGTTATATTCAGGCGTGCCCACCGTTGGCATTTGCCCCCAGCATTGAAAATTCTTGCGGTTGATCACGCCACGCGCACCAAGCTGCATGACAAAGTCTCGCTTGTCGTCTTCCGAGATCACCCCAATGGCGTTTGCTCCCGCTGTAGCGATAAGCTGCACCGCCATCGAACCCAACCCGCCTGAAGCACCCCACACCAGAACATTTTGGCCGGGCTTCAAAGTGTGCGGTCGGTGGCCAAACAACATGCGGTAGGCCGTGGCCAGCGTCAGCGTATAACAGGCCGAAGCTTCCCAGGTGAGGTGTTGCGGGCGCGCCAAAAGCTGGCGCGCCTGCACCCTGGCAAATTGCGCGAACGAACCATCCGGCGTTTCATAGCCCCAGATGCGCTGTGAGTTCGAAAACATCGGGTCACCCCCATTGCACTCCTCATCATCGCCATCATCCTGGTTGCAATGAACCACAACCTCATCGCCCACCTTCCAGCGCTTGACCTTTTCACCCACGGCATAGACCACACCGGATGCGTCAGAACCTGCCACATGGAAAGGATTCTTGTGGCCATCAATGGGCGAAATGGGTGTGCCCAAGGCCGCCCACACACCATTGTAGTTGACGCCTGCCGCCATCACCAGGATGAGCACTTCATCCTGCCCAATGCTCCAGGTGGGCACGACCTCGACCTGCATGGCACTGTCTGGCGCACCATGGCGCTCTTTTCGGATGCACCAGGCATGCATGTTCGCTGGCACATGGCCCAAAGGCGGAATTTCACCGATTTCATAAATGTCTTTAACAATCGCCGTCATGCTTCTGCTCCAAATTCAGGCACTACCATACCCGTTTCGTATTGCAGTGCAACATGGACAATTGATGCAATTTTGCAGAAATTTCTTGAGTTTCCGGAAAGGAATCATTCATCCCATCCTTAATTTTTCGTTGGTTTTCAGGGTTACCAAAGTCATAATGGCAAATGCATCCCTAGTAATTCGGGAGACGACAAGATGTTTGACACACTGGCCCAAATAAATATCGCCGCCCTGTATGACAATGTCATCCACTTGCGAATGTCGGCACAGGTTCTCACGACATGCATTGTTTTCAGCACGATTGGAGCTTGCATTCTTGGCAGATTCACCGGAAATTTCGGCAATGTGACTTACCCGCTGAATTTCGCCGTGCTGTTTATTGGCTCCTTCTTGGCCAATTGCGCCTTCGATGGCCTTGAAATTCCAGCCGTGCATTACCAGCAGCAGGTGTTGATGTTGACAGTGGCCGGAATGCTGAGTGCGTCCTTTGGCCTGCTCTGGCTATCAGGGGCACGCAACAGTTAACAACAGCCCGCTGGGGTTGCGTTGCCATAATAGCCGTGCTTCCATATTGCAATGCAAAATGGAAAACCTGATAAGCCGTGGCTGATCCGCACCTATGCGGGCCATTCCACCGCAGCAGAGAGCAACAAACTGTTTCGTGCCAATTTGGCAAAAGGCCAAACTGGCCTGTCCGTGGCTTTCGATCTGCCAACCCAAACCGGCTATGACCCAGACCATGTTTTAGCCAGCGGCGAAGTGGGCAAGGTGGGTGTACCGGTTTGCCACATTGGCGATATGCGTGAGCTTTTTCGCGCCATTCCGCTGGCCACCATGAACACGTCGATGACCATCAACGCCACCGCCGCATGGCTTCTGGCACTCTATGTGGCGGTGGCAGATGAACAGGGCGTTCCGCGCACCGAACTTTCCGGCACCACGCAAAATGATATCATCAAGGAATATCTGTCGCGCGGCACCCATGTATTTCCACCCACACCTTCGCTGCGTCTGACGACAGACACCATTTCATTCTGTGCCAGCGCTTTGCCGAAGTGGAACCCCATGAATGTGTGTTCCTATCACTTGCAGGAAGCAGGTGCCACACCCGTTCAGGAGTTGAGCTTTGCGCTTGCAACCGCCATTGCCGTGCTGGACGCAGCAAGAAAACAGGTGGCTCCGGAAGTCTTCCCGCAAGTGGTGGGCCGCATTTCTTTTTTCGTGAATGCCGGCATCCGCTTTGTCACCGAAATGTGCAAGATGCGGGCTTTCACCGAATTGTGGGATGAAATCTGCCGTGATCGCTATGGCATAGAAGACGAAAAATTCCGCCGTTTCCGCTATGGCGTGCAGGTGAATTCTCTTGGTCTCACCGAACAGCAGCCCGAAAACAATGTCTACCGCATACTCATTGAAATGCTGGCTGTAGTGCTCTCCAGAAACGCCCGGGCGCGTGCCGTGCAACTGCCAGCCTGGAATGAGGCCCTCGGCCTTCCCCGCGCCTGGGACCAGCAATGGTCGCTGCGCATGCAGCAGATCGTGGCCTATGAAACCGATTTGCTCGACTATGCCGACATCTTTGAAGGTTCGAAGGAAATCGCGGCCAAAGTCGAAAGC
>JANMPF010000408.1:0-6996 GCA_031369725.1 Rhodobiaceae bacterium
GACATGGAGCCAATGTTCACAATTGAGCCCTTGCCCTGCTTCAACATGACGCCGCCAAATGCACGGCAACACCAGAATACGCCATCGACATTCACATCCATGTGAAAGCGCCAGTGTTCATCACTGCTATCTTCGGACTTAACACCACTGCGGGCGACGCCTGCGTTGTTTACCAGGATGTCAACACGACCGTGGGCTTTCACGATGCCGGCACACGCGGAGTTGACCTCAGCCGAGTTGGCAACATTGAGGTTTGCACCATATGCCTTGATATTCAGTTTATGAAGTCCGGCAACGCAGGCTTCAACACGGTCGGGCATAAAATCAGTGGCAATGACAGTGGCACCTGCTTCGCCCAATGCCCTTGCGCAGGCCGCACCAATGCCTTGGCCGGCACCGGTCACAACGGCGACCCTGTCGTCCAGTCTTAGCTTCTCAAGATACATTGTGACCGGCAAGATAGGCTTTCACTGTCGCCTCGCTTCCTGTGGTCCAAACAGCGCGCAAGGCAGTGCTGAAGGCATCGGCGAACAGGGTTGAGTTGGCGGTATCGCCATAAATATCCGCCATGGCAAGCCACGCCTGGGGATTGTCTTTGGCTTTACGGGCGACGGCTTGCAGGTGATCCCAGTTCGGGTCGTTGGCTTCGATGGCTGCGCCACTTTCGGTGGTGCCGTAACAATAACGGCACCAGAGGGCTGATGCCAGGGCCAAACCCGCCATGCCCTTGCCGGCCTTCAAACGATCAGCAATTACGGGCACGATAAATTTTGGCTGGCGGTTGGAGCCGTCGAGGCAGAGCCTTCGAACCGTGTCGCCAATTTTTGGATTGGCAAAACGGCGCTCAACCAGTTTCAGATAGTCATTGAGGTTGGTGTTGGGCACCGGCGGCACACAGGGCATGATCTCCTCATTTTCGACCTTGGCGAGGAAGGCGGTGACGAGTGGATTTTCCATGCATTCATGCACGAAGTGAATGTCCAAAAGGCCGGAAACATAGGCGATGACTGCGTGACCGCCGTTGAGCATGCGGATTTTCATGTTCTCGTAGGGTGTGACATCCTTCACAAACGTAACGCCGACTTTTTCAAGCGCGGGGCGGCCACAGGTGAAGTTGTCTTCCAGCACCCACTGCTTGAACTCTTCGCAGAACACGGGCCAGACATCTTCAACGCCAAACATCTCGGCGCAAATCTGGCGTTCACGGTCGCCGGTGGCTGGCGTAATGCGGTCCACCATACCGTTGGGGAACGCCACATTTGCGGTGATCCATTCGGCCAGTGAGGGATCAACCAGTTTTGCCAGGCCAACAACGGAGTTGCGGGTGACCACGCCATTGTGGGGAACATTATCGCATGACATCACGGTGAAGGGCGCAGTTCCAGCGGCACGGCGTTTGGCCAAACCTGCAACAATAAAACCAAAGACTGTTGACGGGTCATCGGGACTGGCTGCATCCTTCAGGATGGCAGGATGTGCGGGGTTGAACTTGCCGGTTGCGGCATCGATGAAGTAGCCGCCTTCGGTTATGGTAAGCGAGACTATGCGGATTTCCCTGCTGCACAGCCTTGCGATCATGCCGGCCTTGTCGGCTGGCGCTATGAAATCCAGCAACGGACTTGTGATGTGGGCGGTGCTCAAATCATTGTCCTGTTCCACCACGGTGGTGAGAAAATTCTGCGATGCGAGCTTCTGGCGGGTGACTTCATCCGACGGCATGACGCCTGCGCCAACCAATGCCCAGTCATGATCGACGCCGAGATTGAAGAGATCGTCAAGGTAAACGGCCATATGGGCGCGATGAAAATTGCCGACGCCGAAATGCAAAATTCCCGCCTTCAGTGACGCTTGGGCATATTTCGGCGTTGCCACCTTACCTGTGATTTTGCCTAGATTGGCGAGGGACAACTTCGTTGTCATTTTTCCATCCTTTTCATGGACGAGCGTCAACTCATCCATTGCCCACCATCAACATTGTAAGTTTGCGAAACGATATAATCGCTTTCGCTACTTGCCAGGAATATGGCCATGCCGACCAAGTCTTCCGCGGTTCCCATGCGCCCATAGGGAACACCTGCGGCGACCTGCCTTTTCTTTTCGCCAATTGCCAAATTTTCATACTTGGCAAACAGCGCGTCGACGCCTGCCCAATGCTCGCCATCCACCACACCGGGGGCAATGGCATTCACGTTGATGCCATGCTTGATGAGATCAAGACCGGCTGACTGGGTCAGGCTGATGATGGCGGCCTTGGTGGCGCAATAGACGGCCACGAGCGCTTCACCACGCCTTCCGGCCTGGCTGGCCATGTTAATGATTTTGCCGCGGCGCTGGTTTTTGATCATGGATTTGGCAACGGCCTGCAGCGTAAAAAATGTTCCTGCCACGTTGATGGAGAACAGGCGGTCAAAACCGGCGCGGGGGATTTCGACAATCGGCCCCATGTCGAACAGGGCTGCATTGTTGATGAGAATGTCGATGCCGCCGTGGCGCTTTTCAACGTCGGCAACGGCTGCATCTATCGAGGCCTGGTCGGTCACGTCAAGGCGCTGTGCAAAGGCCTTGGGGCCAATGGATCTGGCGGTTTGTTCAGCCCGCGCCATGTCGATATCGCCGATGGCAACGGTTGCGCCCTCGCGCACATAGGCTTCAGCAAAGGCCGCACCGATGCCGCGTGCGGCACCCGTAATCAGTGCTACTTTGCCGTTCAGTCTCACTTGCGGATTGCCTTTCCATCCTTGTCAAAGCGATGAATGCGAGAGGGGTCGGGTGTCAGGAATATTTTGGCGCCGGCTACAGCCTCGTATTCACCTTCGGTACGCACCGTCACAAAGCCACAGGGGCCGGCATCCACATGCAGGAATGTGTCAGCCCCCAAATGCTCGGCCAGGCGGATGGTTGCAGGCCAAGTTCCCAGCTTTTGCGAAATGGTGAGGTGCTCAGGACGAACACCTATGGTGGTGCAGTTGTAAGGAATGGCCGGGGCGCCATCCATCAGGTTCATTTTCGGCGAGCCGATGAAACCTGCCACGAAAAGCGAGTCGGGGTGGTTGTAGAGATCAAGCGGTGAACCTACCTGCTCGATGTTGCCCCGGTTCAGAACAACAATGCGGTCGGCCATCGTCATGGCTTCAACCTGGTCGTGGGTGACGTAAATCATGGTGGCACCGAGGTCCTGGTGCATCTGCATGATTTCGAGGCGCATGTTGACACGCAAGGCTGCGTCAAGGTTGGACAGCGGCTCGTCGAACAGGAAGCCTTCGGGGTTGCGCACAATGGCGCGACCGATGGCAACACGCTGACGCTGGCCGCCGGACAATTGGCGCGGCTTGCGGTCAAGATATTCGGTGAGATTGAGAGTTGCAGCAGCCTTGGCCACTTTTGCATCAATTTCCTTTTTTGGCATGCCGGCCATTTTCAGGCCGAAGGAAATGTTGCCGCGCACACTCATGTGGGGATAGAGCGCGTAGGACTGGAACACCATGGAGAGGCCGCGTTTGGACGGTGCCTCATTGGTCATGTCCTTGCCATCGATGTGAATGGCGCCTGACGTTAAATCTTCAAGGCCCGCGATCATGCGGAGCAAGGTGGATTTGCCGCAGCCCGAAGGGCCAACGAAAACCACAAACTCGCCGTCCGTGATGTCGAGATCAGCTCCTGGGATGATGACTGCCTCGCCAAAGGCCTTGCGTGCTTTTATAAGAGAAATCGTGCCCATGTTATTTCACCGCTCCGAATGTGAGACCGCGTACAAGTTGTTTTTGTGCAAACCAGCCAAGCACAAGGATTGGTGCAATGGCCATGGTTGATGCTGCTGAAAGTTTGGCCCAGAACAGGCCTTCAGGGCTTGAGTAGGAGGCAATGAACTGGGTGAGCGGGGCTGCGTCCTTGGTGGTCAAAGCCAGCGTCCAGAAGGCTTCATTCCAGGCCAGAATGATATTGAGCAAGAGGGTGGAGGCAATTCCCGGAATTGCCATTGGTGTCAGCACATAGAGCAATTCCTTGCCCAGCGATGCCCCATCCATGCGCGATGCTTCGAGAATCTCACCGGGAATTTCCTTGAAGTAGGTGTACAGCATCCAGATGATGATGGGCAGGTTGAGCAGCATCAGCACGGTGATAATGCCGCCGCGCGTATCCAGCAGGTGCGTATCGCGGAAAATCAGGTAGATCGGTATGAGGGCACCAACAGGCGGCATCATCTTGGTGGAAAGCATCCACATCAAGAGATCCTTGGTTTTCCTGCTGGGTGCAAAAGCCATGGCCCAGGCAGATGGAACTGCGATAATGAGAGCGAAAAATGTCGAGCCAAGCGCCAGCATGATGGAGTTCATGGCAAACTGGATATAGTTTGAGCGCTCTTGCACGATGGCGTAGTTTTCCGTTGTCCAGGCAAAGAACAGGAACTTGGGCGGCAACGCTATGGCATCGCCTTCGGTCTTGAAGCTGGTCAGGATCGTCCAGAGGATTGGGAAGAAGATGAGAAGGCCAATCGCCCATGCCAGAACTGTAACGATCATTTTGCGACGTGTTGAGACAGTGCGGGCCATGATTTAAGCGTCCAGGTTCTTGCCGATCATCCGCATCAGGAAGAAGGCAACTATGTTTGCGAGGATTACAGCGATGATTCCGCCAGCGGACGCACCACCAATGTCATTGGCAATCAGACCATATTGATAGACCAGGAAAGGCAGGTTGCCGGCGGTTCCAGCGGTGCCTGTCACATAGATTTCGGCAAAAACGTTGAGCAGGAAGATTGTTTCAATCAGAATGACGACGGTCATTGGGCGAATGAGATGCGGCAACACGATGTACCAGAAGAAAGACAGTGGTGGCGTGCCATCCATTTCGGCAGCTTCCTTCTGTTCTTCATCAAGCGATTGCAGCGATGTGAGCAAAATCAGGGTTGCAAAGGGAACCCATTGCCAAGCGACCATGATGACCACAGCCGTCATGGGTGCATGGGCAAACCAGTCAATGGGTTCCAGCCCCAAGAGTTTGAAGAGGTAGGCGATGAAACCCGAAACCGGGTTCATCATCATGTTTTTCCACACCAGTGCGCTTACCGTTGGCATGACGAGGAAGGGTGCTATCATCATGATGCGCACGAAGCCGCGGCCATAGAAGGCCTGATCGAGAAGCAAGGCGAGCAATGTGCCACCCACAACACTGATGCCGAGCACCCAGCCTACGAGCTTCAACGAGTTTCCCATGGCCCTGAAGAAGGCGGGGTCGGTCAGGAAGTATGCGTAATTGGAAAAACCGGCCAAGCAGCGGTTGGCAGGATCAGTCAAGGAGCCCGGTGACAAGATTGCGCAAGCCGCGTTAGGGTCCAGCAGGTTGTAGCGCAGGAATGAGAAGTAGATGGTCATCGCCAAGGGCACGATCATCCACAAAAAGAGTGCAACCACAGACGGTGAAACCGCCAATTTTCCGAGCGCGCGCGTTTGCTGCGTGGCCATGTTGATCACCCGCTATGTTGAAATGCCAGAAATCCGATGTGGCTGCCCGACTTTAACAGTCGGGCAGCCAAGTTTCCATGGGAGGATCAGTTACTTGATGTAACCAGCTTTGGTCATTTCGCGGGTCGTCGCTTCTTGCGCTTCAGCAAGGGCTTGATCCGCTGTCTTGTCGCCAGCAAGCGCTGCCGAGAAGATTTGGCCAGTTGTCGTGGCAATGCCAGCGAACTCCGGAATAGCCACAAACTGCACACCAACATAGGGAACCGGCTTTACACTCGGCTTGCTTGGATCAGCAGAGTTGATAGAATCCAGGGTCATTTTGGCAAATGGAACCTTGGCATATTCAGGATTGGCGTAAAGCGATGTACGCGTTCCTGGAGGCACATTGGCCCAGCCTTCTTTCGAGGCGACCAATTCCGTGTAATGCTTGCTGGTTGCCCAAGAAACGAATTTCTGGGCAGCTTCTTCTTTTTTCGTGCCAGCTGGAATTGCGAGCGACCATGCCCACAGCCAGTTGCCGCGCTTGCCGAGGCCGTTGTCGGGGGCCAGTGCAAAACCCACCTTGTCGGCAACCGTCGAATCCTTGCCGGTTACGAAGGAAGCCGCAACCGTGGCATCAATCCACATGCCGCACTTGCCAGAGTTGAACAAGGCGAGGTTCTCGTTGAAGCCGTTTGACGAAGCGCCTGGAGGACCATCAGCCTTCATCAGATCGAGATAGAAATCAATGGTTGCTTTCCATTCTGGTTGATCAAACTGGGGTTTCCAGTTTTCATCGAACCAGCGGGCACCGAAGGAATTTGACATGGCTGTCAGGAAGGCCATGTTTTCACCCCAGCCAGCTTTGCCACGAAGGCAAATGCCGTAAACGCCAGCCGCCTTGTCGTTCATCTTGTCTGCGGCTGCACGGATGTCTTTCCAAGTAGGCGCTTCTGGCATTTTCATGCCGGCCTTGTCCATCAAGTCGGTGCGGTACATGACCATTGAACTTTCGCCATAGAATGGCGCTGCCATGAGCTTGCCATCAACGGTGAGGCCACCAGCGATTGCCGGCAAGAGATCTGCTGGATCGTCAATAGCTGTCAATGGAACCAGCCAACCCTTTTTGCCCCAGATTGGAACTTCATAGGTGCCGATGGTGAGAACGTCGAACTGGCCACCCTTGGCAGCGATATCGGTCGTTACTTTTTCACGCAGCACGTTTTCTTCAAGGGTTACCCATTCCAGCGAAATATCCGGGTTGGCCTTGGTAAAATCATCCGTCAGCTTCTGCATGCGTATCATGTCGCCGTTGTTCACGGTGGCGATGGTCAAATTCGTCGTATCTGCAAGCGCTGTAGTTGCAAGCGCAGCAAATGCCAAGGCGCTCAGGACGCCAGTAACTGTACGTTTCATATAAATCCTCCCAAATGCATAATTGAGCTTTTGCCAATGTAGCGGGCATATACTCAGTCCCAAATCGTACTGAAGTCAAGAGAGATTCGTTGCTGCGGTGCACTATTGCTGTGCAGCAATATGGCTAATGGCATGATTT